>JAAZBK010000034.1 GCA_012513855.1 Acidimicrobiales bacterium | reverse complement strand
GTCGTGGTCCACGTAACCGCAGAGGGCAACCGTCTCACCGACGGCACACCACTGTCAGACCACGCCATCACCCAACTCCTGCCCGAAGCATTCGTATCGCTGCTCATCCACGACACCCAACGCCAACCCATCGACGCCAGCCCCCGACGCCGACACCCAACCCGCCGCCAACGCCGCGTCCTCGACGAACGCGAACACGAATGCGCCCACCCCGGCTGCCACGCCACCGCCTTCCTGCAGTACGACCACATCGAGCCCTACGACCCCGGCGGACCCACCACCCTCGCCAACCTCCAGCGCCTCTGCGGACCCGACAACCGGGCCAAGGAGAAGAAGCGGCCAGCGGCCGGTGCAGGGTGAGTTGCTAGCCGGCGTAGCTCGGGCGTGACCGGACCGGGGTTGCTGGCGTGGCCGGGCGGTCGGCTCCGGCCGGCGTGGGCGGAACCGGGCCCGCGGGCCCGGACGTGGATGTCGTGGAGGTGGAGGTCGCAGGCAGAGTCGACGGCGTGGACGAGGGTGCAGTCGTCGTGGTCGTCGAATCCGGGGGCAACGTCGTCGAGCCCTGGGGCAACGTCGTACTGGTCGTGCTCGTCGAATCCTCGGGCTGGGTCGTCGAAGTGGTCGAGCCCGGGGGCAGGGTCGTGGTCGTAGTGCTCGTAGTGGTGGTCGTGGTCGTAGTGCTGGTGGTGGTGTCGGGGGGAGTGTCGTTCGGGATGCTCAGGGGGCAGCCCAGGAGGTTGTCGTAGTCGCCGGTGATGGGGCCGCCGTCGGCGCCGGGCAGCGGGGGCAGGCCGAGCAGGTGGGCGATGGTGGGAGCGACGTTGACGTGGCACACGCGCACCGGCGTGGACCGGGGCGCCACACCCGCACCGGCCATGAAGAACCCGGCGTCGAGCTCCTCGGTGGAGCCGTGGTCGCCGCGGGGTCCGCTCATGGGGAGCACCCCGGTGCTCCAGCCCGGTGCGCTCTCGACCACCAGGTCGCCGAACTTTGGGTTCATGTGCATCGCGGCCTGCTCGTTGCGGTCGAAGGCTCGCTCGATGCCCTCCACCCCGAGGGCGATCGCCTCGACGTCGGCCAGGGCGTCGCCGTCGCCCTCGAGATCGCCGACCAGGTAGAGGCTGGTGGCTCGGCCCGCGCCGGGGACCACGAGCACGTTCGCGTTTGGGTCGACGCTCTGCCCGTTCACCAGCAGCATCTGAGGGCGGTAGCCGGCGTCGGCGAGCGCCTGGTTGAGCGGGATCGTGTTGCGCTGGGTGTAGGTGCTCATGCCGTGGTCGCCGGTGATGATCACGGTGGTCTCGTCACCTATGCCGAGATCGTCGAGCGTGGCCATCAACCGTCCGACCTGGAGGTCGATGTCGGCGAGTGCGGTGGCCAGGTTCGGGCTCTCGGCGCCTTCGTCGTGGCCGATGGTGTCGAGGTGCGAGCAGTACACGCCCAGGAGGGTGGGGATCTGGGGGACGGTGACCATGGTCCCGCTGGAGCTCACCGGCTCCTGTCGCAACATGGCGATGGCGTCGTCGAACATGTTCGAACACGCACCCCCCGGCTGGGTGTAGAGGCCATCGGGGTTGCCGTAGGCGGCGCCGTGTCCGTTGAACGCCCAGTACTGCGCGGCGCCGACGGTGCCTCCCGAGTCGATCACCGCGTTGGCGATCGAGGGCCTCTGCGACGGCGGGCTGTTGGTGTGGAAGGTGTTGGTGGCCCGATCGAAGTAGTACGTGATCGTGCCGTGCTGGTCGGGCCAGGTCCCGGTGGCGATCGAGGTGAACGACGGGGTGGTGATCGGCAGCATCACGCCCTGGGTGACCCCGTGGACTCCCCGGGAAGCCAGGAGGTCGAGGTTCGGGGTGGGCGCCATGGCCAGGTACGACGGGTCGAAGCCGTCCAGGCCGATCAGCACGACGTGCCGCGCGGGGGGCGTGGCGGCCGGGGTCGCGGGCTGGCCGGTCGCGGCCAGAGCGGTCACCACGAGGGTGGCGACGACGAGGGACCGGGTCACGGAACGGCGGAGGTGGCGTGGCATGGACGGCCGAGGGTATCGGGGGCAGGGCGAGGTACGAACCGGGCGAGCGAGTCGAATGCCCCGCTCGACCGATGAGATCCGCCGGGCCGGTCCGTCTCAACGATCATGAAGCTCACCGTTCAGACGTTCCTCACCCTCGATGGCGTGATGCAGGCTCCGGGTGGTCCCGACGAGGACCGCAGCGGCGGGTTCGAACACGGTGGCTGGCAGGCCCCGTTCTCGGACCCGGCGGTGGGGGAGTTCGTCGACGAGCTCAACACCCATGCCAGCGCGTTCGTGCTCGGCCGCCGAACGTTCGACATCTTCCGCGGCTACTGGCCCGACCAGACCGACCCGGCCAACACCATCGCCAACACCATCAACCCCACGCCCAAGTACGTGGCGTCGCGGACCATGAGCGAGAGCGACGCGACCTGGCGGGGTGAGCACCCCGACACGGCTCGGCTCCTGAAGGGTGACGTGGTCGAAGCGGTCCGGGCTCTCAAGGACGAACCGGGCGATGAGCTCCAGATCTGGGGTAGCGGGGATCTCCTGGCCACGCTGCTTCAGCACGGCCTGGTCGACCGCTTCCGGCTGGTGACGTACCCACTGGTCCTGGGGTCGGGTCGACGTCTGTTCAACGCGGGCGCCATGCCCACGACGATGCAGCCGGTGGAGATGAAGACCACCGA
This sequence comes from Acidimicrobiales bacterium, assembly GCA_012513855.1. Lineage (GTDB taxonomy): Bacteria > Actinomycetota > Acidimicrobiia > Acidimicrobiales > Iamiaceae > Aquihabitans. Next base: position 133 of record JAAZBK010000034.1, on the reverse strand, counting down.
CCTCGGCCTGGTCCTCGCCACCTACGAGCCCAGCGGCCCGGTGGCTCACGGCGAGATGTGACCGGCAAGCAGAAGAGAGACACCCGGGAACCGCAGGACGCGCCCTAACGTCGAAGGACCATGCGGGTTCGAG
>JAAZBK010000272.1 GCA_012513855.1 Acidimicrobiales bacterium | reverse complement strand
GCGTACTGCTCGCGGAGCTTGTACTTGAGGATCTTGCCGAGGGTCTGGTTGCGGGGCAGCTCCGCCACCACCTCCAGCTGCTCGGGGATCTTCTGGGTCATGAGCTGAGCATCCCTCAGCGACGCCACCATCTCGTCGAAGGTGAGCGGCTCCTGGCCTTCGGCGGTGACGACCACAGCGCACACCCGCTCGCCGCGCTCGCGGTCGGGCAGACCGATCACGGCCACGTCGGCCACCTTGGGGTGGGCGTACAGCAGGTCCTCGATCTCCTTGGCCGAGATGTTCTCGCCCTTGCGGATGATGATGTCCTTCAGGCGCCCGGTGAGCACCACGTGACCGTCGGCGCGGACGTGGCCGACGTCGCCGGTGCGGAACCAACCGTCGGCGTCGAACGCCTCGGCGGTGGCCGTCGAGTCGGTGTAGCCCTGGAACACCATGGGGCCCTTCACCCGGACCTCGCCGTCGACTCCCGCACCGGTGGCGTTCTCCTCCGCGTCCACGGTGCGCAGCTCGAGGCCAGGCACCGGCTTGCCCACGGTGTAGGCACGCTGCTCGTCGGTGTCGTTGGGAGATCCGAGGGTGATCATGGGGCACTCGGTCATGCCGTAGCCGTGGCAGATCGGGACGCCGAGCTCGCGCTTGACCTCCTCGTAGATCTCCGGTGGCATCGGCGCCCCACCGCCCGAGAGCTTGCGCAGCGTGGGGATGATCGGGGTGTCGGGGTCCTTGCGCTGCTCGGTCAGGTACATCTGGTAGAACGCGGTGCTGCCGCCGACCATGGTCACGCCGTTGGCCGCGAAGGTGGCCACCGCGCTGGCAGGGGCGAACGCCTCGATCAGCACGGCGCCGAACCCGCTGAGGAGCATGGTGCCGAAGTAGTCGGGGCCGGCGATGTGAGCGAACGGGAAGGCGATGGAGCCGACGTCGTCGGCCTGCATGTCGAGCGCGGCGGCCATGCCGTTGGCGCCGGTGATGAGGGTGCGATCGGTGTGGCGAACGCCCTTCGGGTCCGACGTGGTGCCGGAGGTGAAGTAGATCCATCGCACCTCGTCGCCGCTGGTGGGAGCGGCGGGCAGGCCGTCGGGATCGGCGTCGGGCAGGTCGGCGAACACGTCGATGACCGTGGGCCGGCTGCCTTCGGGACGCTCCGCGATCAACTCGGCCACCATGGCGCCGTAGTCGAAGCCGTTCCAATCTCCGGCCACCAGCACGAACTCGGCGTCGGTGGCGCCGATGGCGTAGCCGACCTCCTTGTGGCGGTACAGGTGGAGGATCGGGTTCTGGACCGCGCCGAGGCGGGCCAGGGCGAAGCTGGCCAGGATGGTCTCGAACCGGTTCGGCACCTGCCACGTGACGCGGGTGCCGGCAGCCACTCCCCGGGCGGCGAACCCGGCGGCCACCCGCTCGGCCCGGTCGCGGAACTCCTTGCAGGTGAGGGTTTGGCCGCCCTCGTCGATGAGGAGCACGGTGTCGGGCGTGGCGGCGGCCCGCCGTTCGACGAGATCCCAGAGCGTGGTGGCGTCGACGAAGCTTTCGGTCACGGTCAGGTCCCCTTGGTTCCGCAGATCTGATGGGTCGTCAGGAAGCTAGCGCCGGACGGCCCACCGTGGATCACGAACCGGAGATCTTGCGCTGCATCGCCGCCAGCCGCTCGGCGAAGGCCGGTTGGTTGATCGACCAGACCTGGTCGTCCAGCTCGCGCAGAACGGCGGCCTCGTGGTCGATCCCGGTGGCGGTGTCGGCCAGGGTGGCCTTGGTCCGCGCCACCAGCTCTCTCGGCGTCGATCCTGCCCGCGCGGCCATCTCCACCGCGGCGTCGACCAGCCGGTCGTCGTCGACGCACCGCCACGCCAGGCCGCACCGCTCGGCCTCGGCACCGTCGAGCACCTCGCCGAACAGCACGGTGGCGGCGGTGGCCTGTGGACCGAGGATCCGGTTCATCATCCAGGTGTGTCCGCCGCCGGGGTGGATCCCGAGCTGGAGGAAGCGGGTGTCGAAGCGAGCCGAACGACCGGCGAGGCGCACGTCGGCCGCCAGGGCCAGGTTCATCCCGGCCCCCACCGCCGGGCCGTTGACGGCGGCGATGGTGGGCAGGGGGCAGTGGGCCACCCGGAGGAACCCCTCGTAGATGGCCAGCAGGCCCTCACGTTGCGACTCGCCGAGGTGCGAGAGGTCGGCCCCGGCGCAGAACGCAGTTCCGGCGCCGGTGATGACCACAGCGCTCACCGCCTCGTCGGCTTCGATGGCGTCGAACAGATCGGCCGTCTCGCGGCACATGTCGAGGTCGAACGCGTTGCGGCGCTGGGGCGCATCGAGCGTCACGACGGCCACGCCGTCGCTGATGGAGCTGCGAACCGATGTCATGGCCCGAGTCTGGCCGGTCAGGTCTGGGGGTTGTTGCGCCGAACCGCAGGCGAGTGGCGGAAGAACTGCTCGATGTCCTCCTCGTAGCGGTAGCTCGGATCCTTGGAACCCGTGGTCCGCCTCAGCCGGAGAGCCTCCATGAACGCCTCGACCGCGCCGGCCGTGGTGTAGCGGTACTCGAAGCCCGCCTCCTTGAACCGGCGGTTGTCGACGCCGCGCCCGAAGCGGAGCACCTGGATCAGTTCGGGTGGCAGGTCGACCAGTCCGAGCCGGCGGAGCACCTCGGTTCCGATGGACGTGCCGAAGGTGGGCAGCGGCAGGCCGTGCTTGCCGGCGATGGCGCACACCTCGCTCCACGGGATCTGGCCATCGCCGGCGACGTTGAACACCCCCGCCAGGCGGTGCTCGAGGGCGAACAGGATCGCCGAGACGACGTCGTCCTCGTGCACGAGCTGCAGGCGGGGATCGAACCCGGCCACCTTGGGTACGAGGGGCAGGCGGAGAGCCTTGGTGATGGGGGTGGCGAGATCGGGCCCGATCACGTTGGAGAACCGCAGGAGCGACAGGGACACGTGGGGGTTGTCGCGGGCGAAGTCCCGGACGAAGCCCTCCACCTCCAGGATGGAGCGTTCGACCTTGGTCCGCGGCGAGTGGAGCCTCTTGTCGGTCTCGTCGAACCAGTAGGGGTCCTCGGGAGAGGAGCCGTAGACGTGGGCCGAGCTCTTGACCGCCACCGTTCGGACGGTGCTGCCACTGGCCGAGGCCGCGGCGAAGAGGTTCATGGTGCCGATCACGTTGATCTCGTGCATCGTCCGCGACGACATCTGGGTGGAGTCGACCACCAGGAAGGTGTGGGCGATGGTGTCGATGCCGGTGGCCCGCACGATGCGCGACAGGATCGAGTAGTTCTCGTCGCTGCGCACGTACTCGGTGCGTTCGAGCCGAACGGTGGGCTGCCGGGTGTCGAGGCCGATGATCACCTCGACGTCGGGGTCGGCCTCCAACGCCTGGGCCAGCCGTCCACCCCAGTAGGTGGCCAAGCCCGTGATCAGAACGCGACGACCCACGAGAGCTATCCGGACCAGACCGAACGGCGCTTGCGCAGCATGTCGAACAGTGCTTCCTGGATCTGCTGGCGGATGGCCTCGGACTCGTCCATGATCCGGCTCCGCGAGTAGCGGGGTTGATCGGGCTCGACGTCGTCGAAGGTGATCGGGTCGAGCACCCGGAGCTTGAACTTGGCCGGGAACGGCATCGCCGCCAGCGGCCCGAGTGCCATGTTCGGCGTGATCGGGAAGTACGGAGCCCCTATGGCCCTGGCGAGCGACGGCACCTTGAACAGGATCGGCATCGTCTCCTCGGAGCCCACCACCGCGATGGGGATGATGGGGACGCCGGCCCGCATGGCGATCTCGACGAACCCGCCGCGACCGAAGCGCCGGAGCCGGTAGCGCTCGTTGTAGGTCTTGCCCGGGCCCTTGGAGCCTTCGGGGAAGACGAGCACCAGCTGCTGCTGCTCGCGGAGCAGGCGGTAGGCGTTGTCGGGGTGGGCCACCACGCCGCCGGCCCGGGCCCACAGCGTGCCCACCACCGGAGTGTTCTTGAAGAAGTGGTCGGCCAGCCCGTACAGCGGCCGGCCCAGTTCGGTCTCCACGCCGTGCATGATCGTGGGGGCGTCGGACGGCACCGCCCCCGCGTGGTTGGCCACGAGGAGCGCTGCGCCCTCCCGTGGAATCTTCTCCAACCCGTCCCACTCGGCCCGGAACCAGTGCCGGTACACCGGGTCGAACGCGGAGCGGACCAGCCGGCGCACGTTCTCCGAGCGCCCCCACTCGTCGACGTCGCCGGTGCGGGCGTCGTCGGCCTCCTCCGGTTCGGGCTCGTCGGCCACCGGAGGCAGCCGGAACGGCACGATCTCGGCGGTGGTGGTGATCACCTCCGGTCGTTCGCTGCGGTCGTCGTCGTGGCTGCCCATGGGCGCCCCAGCGTAGAGGCCGGGGGCCAGATTGTTGAGGCTGGTCCTCCCGTCGGCGCCGAGCGTGTGATAGGTGTGAAGGCGACTGCCAGGCCAGCCATGTCCACATGGGCAACCTGATACCGCGGCTCCGTGGGGCGCAGTCGTCGTAGGGGGCCATGGGCGATCGGGGCGGCGGCCCGGCGGCGATCTGATCCCTATGGAAGGTACGATCCATGTCCGAAGCACGGCCCAGCCGATCCCGCTCCGGCCTGTGGAGACTGTTCGCGGTCCTTGCAGTTCTGTCATTGTTCACGTCGGCCTGCGGTGACGACGACGGCGACGACACCGCCGCCACCGACACCTCGGGCGAGACCCCAGACGGCTCCTCGGTAGACACCAGCGACTGCGAGGCCTCCGACGACGTCGTCGGCGAGCCCGGCGGCCTGCTCGCCGGGCTCCAGGAGGCCGGCACGGTCCAGGTCGGCATCGCCAACGAGGTGCCCTACGGCTACGAGGACACCGACGGAGAGGCCACCGGCGAAGCTCCCGAGGTGGCGCGGGCGGTCCTGTGCGAGATGGGCATCCCCGAGATCGACGCCACGGTGGTGGAGTTCGGCAACCTCATCCCCGGCCTCCAGGCCGGCCAGTTCGACCTGATCGCGGCAGGCATGTTCATCAACGCTGAGCGCGCCGCCCAGATCGAGTTCTCCGATCCCGACTACTGCGTGTCGGAGTCGCTGCTGGTGCCCGAGGGCAACCCCGACAACCTCTCCGACTACCAGTCGGTGGTCGACTCCGGGGTCACCATCGCGGTGCTCACCGGCGGCGTCGAGGAGGGCTACGTCGAGCAGGCGGGCGTTCCGCCGGAGCAGATCGAGCTGTTCGGCGACGTCAACGACCAGTACGAGGCCATGGAGGCCGGTCGGGTCGACGCCGTCACCGGCACCTACCTCACCATCAAGACCCAGGCCGACGCCATGGACGGCTTCGAGGCCGTCGAGGGCTTCTTCCCGCTCGACGAGAACGGTGAGGAGATCCTGGGCTGCGGTGGCTTCGGCTTCCAGGACCAGGAGTTCCTCGATGCCTTCAACCTGAAGCTCGACGAGCTGCAGGCCGATGGCACCGTGAAGGAGATCGTCACCTCGTTCGGCTTCGCCGAGGCCGACGTCGACGCTGCTGCCGAGCTCACCGTGGAGGACCTCGTCGGCTGACGGTCCGGGTCTGATCGGGTCGGCGCCACCAGCGGGTGCGCCGACCCGATCGCCCACCTGATCTCTCGTCGACGACGCCATGGACATCTCGCTCCCGTCGCACTACTACGACCGCCTCTGGGAAGGCCTGGCGGTCACGATGCAGGTCCTGCTCTACGCGTTCGCTCTGGGAGTGGCCCTCTCGCTGGTCCTCGGAGTGGCGCGGCTCTCGTCGAACAAGGTGGCCCGCGCCCTGTCGCTGGCCTGGGTCGAGTTCACGCGAGGGATCTCCTCGATCGTCCTGCTCTTCTGGATGGCCTACGCCCTACCGATCCTGCTCGGCGTCAGGCAACCGAGCCTGTTGTTGATGGGATCGATCGCGCTGGGGCTGAACATGGGTGGCTACGGCGCCGAGATAGTGCGGGGCGCCATCCAATCGGTGCCCAAGGGCCAGACCGAGGCCAGCATCGCCCTCAACCTCACCGAGTTCCAACGTATCCGCCACGTGATCCTGCCCCAGGCGCTGCGCGTCATCCTGCCGCCGATGGGCAACCTCACCATCGAGATCCTCAAGGGCACCGCGCTGGTGTCGCTCATCAGCCTCTCCGACGTGGCGTTCGAAGCGAGGAAGCTTCGAACCTCCGGTCGACTCAACCCCGACGCGCCCGACGATGCGATCCTGTTCCTGAACGTCCTGGTCATCTACTTCGTGGTGGCCCAGATCATCAACGGCCTCTTCCGGCTGGCCGAGTGGCGGGTGAACCGACGGTTCCAGCGGGCCCGTAGGGCTGTGGCGCTGCCGTCTGAAGCCGGGCTCGCTCTGGAGGCCACAAAGTGACCGCCACCACGCCGTCCGGTCCGTCCACTCCGTCCGATGCCGTGCCCGCGGTGGAGGCCACCCCGGTCTGGAAGCGACCGAAGTGGGTGCTCGCCGGCATCGGCACGCTGGTCCTCCTGGGGCTGATGTGGCGCTACGGGGGCGGGAACGTGCGCTTCAGCACCGATCTCCGGCCCAAGCCGAACACCACGTTCGACTGGGACTACTTCTGGGCGCTGGTGCCCGACATGCTCCGTGGCCTGTTCCTGACCGTCCAGGCCACGCTCCTCGGGTTCGCCATCGCTCTGGTCCTCGGGCTCTTCCTCGCCGTCGGCCGCCGTTCCCGCATCAAGCTCATCAGCTGGCCGATCACGTTCTTGATCGAGTTCATCCGCAGCACGCCGCTGCTGATCCAGCTCTTCTTCCTCTACTACGCCCTACCCGACTGGGACATCACGCTCGCGTCGCTCACCACGCTGGTCCTGGGCCTCGGCATCCACTACGCCACCTACTGCTCGGAGTCCTACCGTGCGGGGATCAACAGCGTTCCCGAAGGTCAGTGGGAGGCGGCCACCGCGCTCAACCTCGGACCGGTGACCAAGTGGACCAGGGTCGTGCTGCCCCAGGCGATACCGAACGTCCTCCCTGCGCTGGGAAACAACCTGGTCGCCGGGTTCAAGGACGCTCCACTCGGTTCCAGCATCCAGGTCACGGGCATCCTGGCGTTCGCCACCGCGGCCTCGGGTCGCAGCTTCGACGCCGGCGTCGAGCCCTACACCCTGATCGGAATCGGCTTCCTCATGGTCAGCCTCCCTGCAGCCTGGCTCGTCCGTCGACTCGAGAGGCACCTCACCTATGAACGCACCTGAGACCCCCGATCCCGCGCCTGGCGAGCACGTCGTCGACACCGAGGGCACGCCGGCCGTCCGCATGCGAGACGTCCACAAGGCGTTCGGCCACAACGTCGTGCTCCAGGACCTCGACCTCGACGTGGCCCCGGGCGAGCGGGTGGTGATCATCGGCCCCAGCGGGTCGGGCAAGACCACCATCCTGCGGGTGATCATGACCCTGGAGCGGCCCGATTCGGGCACCATCGAGGTCAACGGTCGTCACCTGTACCACGAGCAGCGGGGAAGCTCCCTCAAGCCCGCCTCGGAGAAGCACATCCGGTCGGTGAGGTCCGACGTCGGCATGGTGTTCCAGCACTTCAACCTGTTCCCGCACATGAGCGCGTTGGAGAACATCGCCCTGGCGCCGATCAAGGTCAAGGGGATGCCCAAGGACCAGGCCCGCGAGCAGGCCATGGACCTCCTCGACAAGGTGGGTCTGGCCGAACACGCCAACCACACACCTGGTCAGCTCTCTGGCGGACAGAAGCAACG
>JAAZBK010000271.1 GCA_012513855.1 Acidimicrobiales bacterium | reverse complement strand
CCGCGCCGATTGCCGCGACCCGTCACGCGCTGGAACGCACGGGCATGAGCCTGGACGACATGGACCTGATCGAGATCAATGAGGCCTTCGCCGCTGTGGTGCTGGCGTGGCAGCGCGAGACCGGTGCGGACATGTCCAAGGTCAATGTGAACGGTGGGGCCATCGCGCTGGGTCACCCCATCGGTGCGACCGGGGCCCGGCTCATGACCTCTCTACTGCATGAACTCGAACGCCGGAATGCACGCTGGGGGCTGCAGACCATGTGCGAGGGCGGCGGTCAGGCCAACGTCACCATCATCGAGCGTCTGGGCTGATCCCGCCGGTGGCGACGGACCTTCCCCCCGGTTCCAGCGACGACCAGGGCTGGCCGGACTCCCTGACGCCGCCGCCTCTGTCTTCGCCGCCACCTCTGCCCGGTACTCCGCCACCTCTACCCGGGGCGACGCCTCCGCCGGTGGGACCTCCTCCGCTGCCTGATGGCCGGTGGGGCTACCCGCCCGGAGGCGGCGCGGCCGGACCCCCGCCCGGCGGACCCCCGCCCGGCTTCACACCTCCCAGTTACCCACCTCCCGGATACCCACCTCCTGGATACCCGCCCTACGGATACGGGGGCATGCCGATCCGCCAGGACCACCCCCAGGGGACCACCGTCCTCATCTTGGGGATCCTCTCCTTCGCCTTCTGCCAGTTGGCTGGACCGGTCGTCTGGTCCATGGGCAACAAGGCGCTGCGCGAGATCGATGCCGACCCGAACCGCTACGCCAAAGCGGCGCGGTGGTGACCGGACGGATCCTGGGCATCGTCGCGTCCGTGGTCCTGATGGTGGCCGCGGCGTTCTTCGTGCTGGTCATCGTGATCGCGACCTTCGGCGAGACTACCTCGAGCAACTTCGACGGCGAGCCCCGTCCGCCGGGCAGGGTCGTCTGGGTCGTGCCGGCCGACTGATCTCACCCTCGCGGCGACGACGGCCCTGCGGTCCTGGCTGTTGTTACCCTCCGAGGATGGCCGACCAGTCTCAGCCCCATCCCCCTCACCCCGCTGAACAACCGGGCGGCGCTTACCCGCAGCCGGGCGAACAGCCGGGCGGCGCCCCTCCTCAGCCGCAGTCCCAGCCGCAGGGACCGGCGGGTGACCCGTCCCAGGCCGGCCACATCCCCGCGCCCGGCTACGTGCCACCGGCCGGGTACGCGCCTCAACCCGGTTACGGGCCGCCGCCGGGGTTCGCCCAGCCCGCCCAGCCCGCCGAGGGTGGGGGAGTGAAGGTGGGCGCCCCGACGCTGCTGAGCATCATCTCGATCGCCGCCATCGCCCTGGCCGTCTCGCTGGAGGAGGACGGCCGCAACGGCTGGGAGGACATCGGGGTGTGGGCGGGCTTCGCCATCGTGGCGGCGGTGGCCACGCTGGCCCCGTCGCTGCGCTCGAACCTGAGCCTGGAGACCTCGCGCGCCTGGCAGATCGGGGTGGCGGGAGCCATCGGCCTGGCTGCCTTCTGGGTGCTCTTCATCCTGCCGTCGATCCAGCAGAACGTGTCCTTCCTGGCAACGGTGGGCGTGGTGGCCGGCGGCCTGGCCGTGTGGCTCGCTCCCGGCCGGCCCGAGCCATCCGCCTCCGGGCCGGGCCAGTCGTGGTGAGACCCACTGGCGCATGGCGCCTCCTGGCTGCGTCGGGGGTGTGCCTGCTCTCGCTCGGGCTGGTCTGGCAGACGGCGCTCGACTACGGGCTCACCCTCAACTACACGCTGCCGTACACGGGCATCGACGCCGACGGTTGGTACTACACCGTGCCCGGCTCCACCTACCTCACCTATGGCTTCGACGGCGTCGACGTGGTGCACGGCCATCGCTCCGACGCGAGGGTCGTGCTCGTGCCGGCCGCGGTCATCCTCGCGTGGGCGGCAGGCCGCCGCACCCCGCTGTCCAGGACCCTCACCCGGGCGTCGGTGGTGGGCATGGTGGTGCTCCTGGTGTGGGCGTTCAGCCGGGGTCGAGTGCAGGCCTCGGTGGCGATGCTGGCGGCCCTGTGGCTCGCCGCTCCGGTCGCGTACCCGAGTTGGGCCGAGCGGCTCACCCGGCGGCGTGCCTCCGGTGGATCGCCGACGGCGATCGCCGCCGATCCCCCGGCCTCCGCCCCGCCGGCTTCGGGTTCGGCCTTCTGACCGGCGCGCCGGCTGCCGGGCCCGGTCAGCCCCCTCGCAGGTGGTGGAGGGCCACCGCCGTCGCGGTGGCCACGTTGAGCGAATCGACGTCGCTGGCCATCTCGATCGCGACGCGGTGGTGGGCTGCCTCCATGGTGGCCTCGGTCAGGCCGGCACCTTCTGCGCCCACCAGCACCGCTAGCGGCCCGGAGCCGAACTCGGACCGGCTCAGGTCGCGGAGGTCGCGGTCTCCTGAGGGCGTGAGGGCCAGGGTGGTGACGCCCAGGTCGTGCAGCTGGACGAGGCCGGCGGGGAACGCGTCGGTGCGCACCGTCGGCAGGGCGAGGACGTGACCGAGCGAGACCCGGACCGAACGGCGGTAGAAGGGATCGGCGCACCGGGGATCGAGCACCACGGCCTCGACCCCGAACGCAGCGGCGTTGCGGTAGAGGCCGCCCAGGTTCTCGTGGTCGTTCACCCCCTCCGCCACCAGCAACAGGTCGGCGGCGCCAACGTTCGAGGCGGTCGGGCCCTCTACGGGCCGCCGGTCGACCGCTGCCAGCGCGCCCCGGTGGAGGTCGAAGCCCACGACGTCGTTCAGCACGCCCTCGTCGGCCACGAACACGGTGGTGTCGGGGTCGGAACCGGTGGCGATGAGCGGGGCGAAGCGCTCCGCCACCCGCGGCAGGAACAGCAGCGAACGGATGCGCCACTCCGGTCGTTCCAGCAGGCGCTCGATGGCGAGTACGCCCTCCACCACGAAGTAGTCGCCGGCGCGCTCGATCCTGCGTCTGAGCACAGGGTCGTTCAACGACGTGAAGTCACCGACGCGGGGATCGTCGGCATCGACGATCCAGGTCGGCTGAGCGGCGGTCGGCACCTTGCCAGGGTGCCACGCCCGCTCAGCGGGAGAGCAACGGCATGAACGAGTCGAACGTCCGCAGCACCTCGTCGCGCCCGGCGGCCGGTAGGCGGAGGACGGTCTCGGTGATGCCGAGGGACTCGTAGTAGTCGAGCTTGTCGGGCGTGGGCAGGGTGCCGAAGGGGACCACCGACAGCTCGGCGGGATCGCGACCCACCTCCTCGGCAGCCCGGTGCAGGTCGGCCATCGCCTCCTTCACGCCGGCTCCGCCCACGGGTATCCAGCCGTCGCCGAACTCGGCGATGTGGCGGAACAGCAGCGGCCCGGCGGCGCCACCCACCAACACCGGTACCCCGGTGCGTCCGCGCACCACCTGCTTGGGCTTCGGCCACGCCCACGACGGGCTGAGGTTCACGTGCTCGCCGTCGAAGGAGGCCACCTCGTCGCCCCACAGCGACTGCATCGCCAGCACCCGTTCGCGCACCACGGCCCGGCGGGTCTTCTTCGAGCCTCCGTGGTCCTCGAGCTCCTCGATGTTCCAGCCGTAGCCGATGCCGAGGTGGATCCGACCGCCCGACAGGTGGTCCAGCGTGGCCACCTCCTTGGCGGTCACGATCGGGTCCCGCTCGGCCAGCAGGGCCACGCCCGTGCCGAGGCGCACCCTCTCGGTGACCGCGGCCATCATCGCCATGACCACGAACGGGTCGAGGCTCCGGAGGTACTCCTCGGCGATCGGCTCTCCGGTCGGAGCCGGGGTGCGGCGGCTGGTGGGGATGTGGGTGTGCTCGGGCACCCAGACCGACGCGAAGCCGCGCTCTTCGGCCTCTCGGGCCAGCGAGACCGGATCGATGGTCCGGTCGGTCAAGAAGACGGTCACGCCTAGCTGCATGCCTGGGCACGCTAATCTGACGACTCGTCAGAAACCAGGCCGTCCGACCGGACAGCGACGGCCAACGAGAAGGACTCACAAATGGGCTTGATCTGCGATGGGCGAGTGGTGGTCATCACCGGGGCGGGCCGGGGAATCGGCAAGGGCCACGCGCTCGAGTTCGCCCGACAGGGCGCCAAGGTCGTGGTGAACGACATCGGCGCCGAGCTCGACGGTTCCGGTGGTTCCACCGGGCCCGCCGGCGAGGTCGTGGCCGAGATACGGGATCTGGGCGGCGACGCGATCGCCAACGGCGACGACATCTCCACCTGGGACGGCGGTGCCAACCTGGTGAAGGCGGCCATCGAGGCCTTCGGCGGCCTCGACGTGGTGGTCAACAACGCCGGGGTGGTGCGCGACCGGATGTTCGCCAACGCCTCCGAGGACGAGTGGGACCTCACCATGCAGGTCCACCTGAAGGGACACTTCGTGGCCGCCCGCCACGCCGCCGCCTACTGGCGTGACAAGGCCAAGGCCGGCGAACGGGTCGATGCCCGGGTCATCAACACCACCTCGGGTGCCGGTCTGCTGGGATCCATCGGCCAGGCCGCCTACTCGGCTGCCAAGGGCGGGATCATCTCGCTCACCCTCGTCCAGGCGGCGGAGCTCGGCCGCTACGGGGTCACCGCCAACGCCATCGCCCCCGCTGCCCGCACCCGGATGACCGAGCAGGTCTTCGCCGACACCATGGGCAGGCCCGACGACCCCGACGCGTTCGACGCCATGGCCCCCGACAACGTCGCCCCGTTGGTGGCCTGGCTCGGCTCGCCCGATTCGGCCAGCGTCACCGGACGGGTCTTCGAGGTCGAGGCCGGCAAGGTGTCGGTGGCCGATGGCTGGCACCACGGAAGGGTGATCGACAAGGGATCCCGCTGGGAGCCGATCGAGATCGGCAACGCAGTGCTGGACCTGGTGGCCGAGGCACCCACACCCGACCCGGTCTACGGCGCTGGCTGAACCCAACCGCGGTCGGCCACGTCCAGCCGCGCCCGCGATGATGTTCCGGTGACATCATCGGACCCGGGGTGGGATCGAGCTCCCACCGAGCTGTTCGACGAGTGGGCCCGGGGCGCGGTCCGCAAGCTGCCGCTCTACCGCCGGCTGTGCGAGGGGGCGGCGCTCGACCGTGAGGTCGCCGAACGGTTGCTGCTGGCTCCGGACCCCAGCCAGCGCATACCGAACCTGCTGCTGGCCGCGGTGCACGACGTGGTGCTGTCGGCCGACGACGGTGCTGACTCGGTGGCTCTTCGGGCCTGGTACGCCTCGGCCGTCGACGAACCTCGGCCCGTGGGCGACGGGGCCGACGACCCGTGGCCCCACTTCCGATCGCTCGCCCTGCAACACGAGGGGGTGGCGGAGCTGCTTCGCACCCGAGCCACCCAGACCAACGAGGTCGGCCGGTGCGCCACCATCCTGCTCGCCCTGGCCGGGCCGATGGCCGAAGGACGCTCGATGGGTCTGGTGGAGGTGGGGGCCAGCGCCGGCCTGAACCTGCTGCTCGACGGCTACGGGTACCGATACCACCGTGCCGGGGCAGGAAACGGGTCGGACGCCGTGGTGGCCGGCGGTGCGCCGCTCGTCCTCGACTGCTTGCTGCGGGGTCCGAACGAACCGCCCGTGCCGCCGGCGGTGCCGGTGATCTCGAGTCGGGTCGGGGTGGACCGGACACCGGTCGACCTCGCCGATCCGGACCGCGCCCGTTGGCTGGTGGCCTGCCAATGGCCCGATCAGCCCAAGCGGGTGATCCGGGCTCGGACGGCGGTGGCCATGGCCCACGGCCGGCGCCCACGGGTGGTGGTGGGCGACGCCGTCGACGACGTGGCCAGGCTGGTGGCGGAGGTGCCCGAGAGCGCGCTGCCCGTGGTGTTCAGCACCTGGGTGATGAGCTACCTCTCGGCCGAGCGACAGCGTTCGTTCGTGTCCGAGTTGGACCACGTCGGTCGTGAGCGTGACCTGTCGCTGGTGTTCGCCGAGCAACCGGGCCTCGTCCCCGGCCTGGCGGAGGCCGGCGTGGTGCCCGGCCGTCCCGACGGTGCGGCCGACGGTTCGGCCACCGCGTTGGTGCGGGTCGACTGGCGGGACGGGCAGCGCCGGGCCCACCGCCTTGCCGACCAGCACCCGCACGGATCCTGGGTGGAGTGGCTCGGCTAGCGCGGTGAAGCGAGCGGGCAGGCCGGGCGAGTTGGCGCCCCGCCTGCCCGCTCGCCGGCCGGCCTCATCCCCCGATCTGTGCCTCGGTGGTGGCCGAGGCGTCGTCCGCCTCGGCCTGGAGCTCAGCCTCGGTCATCCGGTCCGGCTCATCGCCGCTGGGAACGCTGGTGGCGGTGCCGTCGGGGTCGGTGGTGGCCGGGTTTCCCGCGACCGGAGGGGGCGTGGTGGTGGTGTTCGGATGGGTGGTGGTGGTGGTCGCCCCGTCCGACTCGACGAAGTCGATCCACACCCCATCGGGAAGGGGAGCGGTGGTCCCTTCGGGGATGCCGATGCCCGTCGCCTGTAGCGCACAGTTGCCGGCGCAGGCCACCGCGCCGTCGGCGTCGACCACCTCGGCGTTCACCGAGACGGTGCCGGCGAACGCTCCGACCTCGTCGGCGCGGGTGTCGAGCAGCGGTTGGCAGCGCTCGGTGCCGTCGAAGCCGGCGTCGCCGAGCACGCACTGCTGGATCCGGATCTGTCGCCCGGGAACCCAGCCGGCCACGCTCACCCCGACCTGCTGGCCGGGGGTCAGCGCCAAGGTGTCGCCGTCGACGGCGAAGCTCGGCGTGGCGAACTCCGGGGCGCCGGCGAAGTTGATGTACACGCCTCCGGACCTGTCGTAGTTGCTGATGGCGCCCATGCCTATCAGGCAGCGTTCGGGGCCCGATGCGCAGTCGATCCGGCCGTACCCGGGCGTCTCTATGAAGCGACGGACCACGATCTCGGCCACCACGTCGCCGTTGGCGTCGGCCGACACGTACTGGACGCCGCCGAAGGCGCCCTGGCTGCCGCCCGCCAGATCGCAGCCGTCGACCCCTGCGTTGGCGGTGTCGGCCTCCGATCCGCAGTGCACCACGCCGAGGGAGTCGTGGGGTTGGAAGCCGCGGCCGTAGATGGTGATGGTGTCGCCCTCTGTGAGCCCGTCCTGAGGCGATGCTGCTACCGGCAGGCGCCAGGACTCCTTGCCGTCGGTGGGTCCGAGCGGCATGGCCTCGATGATCTCCGCGTCGGAGGTCGAATCGTCCCGGTCCCGGTCCCGGTCCTGGTCGAGGTCGTCGATGGCGACGTCGTCGGGCGGGCGGGGATCGTCGGGGTCGCCGGCGTTCGAGACGATGGCTATGCCTCCCAGGAGCGCCACCGCGGTCAGGCCGGCCGCCGCCACGCGGGCGCGGCGCCGGTCGCTGCGCTGGCGACGGCTGCGCGCTGCGAGCGAGCGCCGAGCCTCTCCCACGTCGATCTCCGATCCGACGTGGTCGTGCAGGGAGTTGCGGGCCTGGCGGGCCCGGTCGTCGAGGTTCATGGTGCGTCCTCCTGGACGTCGAGCAGCTTGGCGAGCGTGGCTCGCCCCTTGTGCAGGTGGGCTTTGGCGGTGCCTTCGGCGCAACCGAGGATGTTCGCCACCTCGGTCACGGGGCGGTCTTCGAGGTAGTGGAGCGTGACGGCCGCGGCCTGGCGGCGCGGCAGGCTGCGGACCACCGACCAGAAGTGGTCGCGGCCGTCGTCGCGCCCGAGCTCGACCTCCCAGGTCGGTCGCTCGCCGGCCAGCCGGGCCAGTGCCCGCTTCTCCGAGCGTCGCCTGGCCCGGTTGTTGTGGGCGAGGTTGATGGCCACCCGCCTGACCCACGCGGCGGGGACGTCGTAGCGCGACACCCGTTCCCAACGCTGGTGAGCCCGCACCATGGCCTCTTGAGCGAGGTCCTCTCCCACGGTCCGGTTGCCGGTCATGGCCGTGAGCAGACCGACCAGGCGGGGGTACTCGGCGGTGAAGAAGTCGTCGAAGTGGCTCAGCACCGCCTCGACCGTGGGCGGGGCTTCAGCAGGCTTGGCTCCCGCTGGCGTGGCTTCTGCGGTCACGGGCTCGGTCTCCGTCGATGGCGAACCGGTCGACCGGGGATGCACGGCGGTGTCTTGTGATCGCACACCCCAATACACCGGCCGACCGTGTCGGAGGTTTACTCCATCGCGGAGGAATCGACTCCGCGCTGCGAGGCCGAGCCCCCGATGCGACCGGTGCCACCGGCCGGAGCCGGCTCAGATCAGGCGATGTGGAGACCGCACTCCGACTTGTCCTTGCCCCGCCAGCGGCCGGCTCGGGGGTCCTCGCCATCGGCCACGGGGGTGGTGCACGGCATGCAGCCGATGCTGGGGTACCCGCGCAGGGTCAGCGGGTTGACGATGATGTCGTTGTCGGCGATGTAGTTGGCGACGTCCTGGTCGGTCCACGTGGCGATGGGGTTCACCTTCACCAGGCCGCGCAGGTCCCGCGACACGATCGGTGCGCCCGAGCGGGTGTCGGACTCCTGCCGGCGGAGGCCGCTCATCCAAGCCGTCTTGCCGGCCAGGGCCCGGTCCAGCTGCCCGACCTTCACGGCCGAGCAGCAGTTCTCCGGGTCGGCCTCCCACAGCTCCTCCTCCTGGCGGGCGACGGTCATCATCCGCAGGTTGAGCCCGTAGTGGCGGCGGACCTCCTCCACCGTCTCGAGCGTCTCGGGGAAGTGGTAGCCGGTGTCGATGAAGACGACCTCGATGGCGGGGTCGACCTTCACGGCCAGGTCGATGAGCACGGCATCGGTCATGGAGGCGGTCATGGCCAGGTGCGGTGAGAAGTTGTCGACCGCCCACCGGATCACCTTGCTGGCCGACTTCGACTCCATCTCGGCGCTGATGGCGGCCAGTTCGTCGTCGGACAGGACGGGGCGGTCCGGGTCGATCAGGTTCAGCTCGTGCCCGTCGCTGTTCGACAGGCTGCGGATCGAGGACTCGACGATTGCCATCAGTTCGCTCCGGAGGGACGTTCGGCGGACAGGAGGGGGAGTGATCGGGCCGCGGCCCAGCTCACGTCGCGCACTCCGACTCGCCGGTCTCGGCCACGTAGGGCCCCGTCTCGCCGTAGTCGACGTAGAAGTCGGGCGCCTCGTCGGGCAGCGGGAACTCGTCGAGGTCCTTGAGCTCGGCAGCCAGCGCCTTCACGCCGCCGGCACGGTCCATCCATCCCCGGAACGACTCGCCGGCCTCCCGCTCGGCCGAGAAGCGTCGAACCACCCGCACGGCTGCCTCGGGAGCGTTCTTGGCCGGCAGGCGCAGCGCCCGCTCGCCGAAGTTGATCTGGGCCTCGCCGACGTAGCCGCCGAGCAGCATCGTGTAGCCGGGAGCCGACTTGCCGTGGGCACGTCGCTCGGCGCCGGAGAAGCCGATGTCGGCGATGTGGTGCTGACCGCAGGAGTTGGTGCAGCCCGAGATGTTGGTCCGGATGCCGCCGACCTCGGCCAGGCCCTCCTCCTCGAGGCGGGCGCCGATGGCGTCGGCCAGCCCGCGGGACTGGGTGACCGCCAGGTTGCAGGTGTCGGCGCCGGGGCAGGCCACCACGTCTCGTGACAGCTCGGCGCCCGGCTCGGCCATGCCGATGGCCTGGAGCCGGGCGAACAGCTTGGGAAGCTGCTCCTCGGTGAGATCTCGGAACGCCACGTTCTGACGGTTGGTGAGCTTGACGGTGGCGCCGAACTCCCGCTGGATCGAGGCGAGGGCCCGGAAGTTGGCCGACGTGATGTCGCCGAGCTTGACGTAGGCGATGGCCGAGACGGTTCCCTTGGCCCGACCGCGGATCACGTTGCCCTCGTCCCAACGGGTGTAGGGATCCGACGAGCGGATGCTCACCGGGGTGCCCTGCCCGATGGCCGTGACCTCGATCTGGTCGTCGGTGCCGGCCGGCTCGTCGCCCGCTTCGATGACCTCGGCGGGGAGGCCGCCGGGCCATGTGGCCGAAGCGAGGAGGAACTTGCGCTCCTTGAGGATGCGGCGCTGGGTCTCCTCCCAGCCGAGCTTCTGCACGACCCACTTCATGCGGGCCCGGAGCTTGTTGTCTCGTTCGCCGGTGGCGTTGAAGACCCGCACCACCGACTCGATGGTGGCCATGAGGTCTTCCCGTGACGTGAAGTCCTCCAGCGCCATGGCCGGGAACGGGTTGGCCCCGAGGCCGCCGGCCACGAACACCCGGAAGCCGGCTTCGGTGCTGCCGTCGTCGAGGGTGCGGGTGGTGGCGATGACGCCGACGTCGTTGAACATGGCCTGACCGCAGTCGGTCTCGCAGCCCGAGAAGTTGATCTTGAACTTCCGTGGCAGGCGCTGGTTCAGCGGGTTGCGCAGGAAGTGGCGGTAGGCGGCCTGGGCCCAGGCCGAGATGTCGAGCTGCTCCTTGGGGCAGGCGCCGGCGAGGTGGCAGCCCATGACGTTGCGGATGGCGTCGCCGCAGGCCTCACGGGTGGTGAGCCCCACCGCCGCCAGGTCGCGCATCACGTCGGGGACCCGCTCCAGCTGCACGTAGTGGAACTGGATGTTGTGGCGGGTGGTGATGTGGCCCCAGCCCCGCGAGTACTCGTCGGCGATGTGGGCCATGGCGTCGAACTGATCGGGGGTGATGCCACCGCCGGGGAGCTTCACCCGCACCATCTGGTTGTGGCCGCCCTGGCGCTGGCCGTAGATGCCGTTGTGGAGCCGGAAGACCCGGAACACGTCGGGGTCGATGGACCCGTCGAGGTAGCCCGCCAGGACCCGATCGAACTTCTCGATGTCGGCCTGCTGGCCAGGGTCGATCTCTCGCTGGAGCATGGGTGGGGCTGCCTTCCGGTCGCGGCGACCCCATCGATAACCGACCAATGGAGTCAAGAATTCCGCTCCACCATTCCAAATGTCGACCGGTCAGGTCAAGAATACGAGCCGATGTCACACCGATGCCCAGCGTGACCAGGCGCGATCTGCTTGCGGGGTGGGCCTCGGGACGGGTGGATTCCGGCTGGCGGCCTCGGCCTCGACTGGCTCGACTCGACTGGCTCGGCTGGGGGTTGCCGCGGCTCCGCTGCTGATGCGGCCCCGACGGCGGTGGGCGCCGGGGAGCCGGCGTCAGCGCTGGAGCATCTCCGCCACGGCGAAGGCCAGGTCGATCGACTGGCGGCCGTTCAGGCGCGGATCGCACATCGTCTCGTAACGAGAGCCGAGGTCGGTGTCGAGGATCTCCTCGGCGCCGCCGAGGCACTCGGTGACGTCGTCGCCGGTGAGCTCGACGTGCACGCCGCCGGCCCAGGTGCCCTCGGCGTCGTGGGCCGCGAAGAACCCGGCGATCTCGGCCAGGATGTCGTCGAGCCGGCGGGTCTTCTGGCCACCGGAGGCGGTGATGGTGTTGCCGTGCATGGGGTCGCACGCCCAGACCACGGGATGGCCGGCCTCGCGCACCGCTGCGAGCAGCGGCGGCAGCCCGGATTCGATCTTGTCGGCGCCCATGCGGCTGATGAGCGTGAGGCGACCGGGGATCTTGTTCGGGTTGAGGCGCTCGCACAGCGCGATGACCTCGTCGGCCGACGCGGTGGGACCGACCTTGCAACCGATCGGGTTGTTGACGCCCGAGAAGAACTCGACGTGGGCACCGTCGAGCTCGCGAGTGCGCTCGCCGATCCAGATCATGTGGGCCGAGCAGTCGTACCAGTCGCCGGTGAGGGAGTCGCGGCGGGTGAGCGCTTCCTCGTAGCCGAGGACCAGCGCCTCGTGGGAGGTGAAGAAGTCGACCTCGTGGAGGTTCTGCTGGGTGGTGGTGTCGACCCCGCAGGCCTTCATGAAGCGCAGGGCCCGGTCGATCTCGTCGGCGAGGCGTTCGTAGCGACGCCCTTCCCGGCTCGACGCCACGAACTCCTGGTTCCAGGTGTGGACCTGGTGGAGGTCGGCGTATCCGCCCTTGGTGAAGGCGCGGAGGAGGTTGAGCGTCGACGACGACTGGTGGTACGCCGCCAGGAGGCGGTTGGGGTCTGGGACCCGGGCTGCCTCGGTGGGGGTGATGTCGTTCACCATGTGGCCCCGGAACGACGGCAGGACGAGGTCGCCTACGGTCTCGGTGGGCGACGACCGGGGCTTGGCGAACTGGCCGGCGATGCGACCGACCTTCACCGTGGGCACGCCGGACGAGTAGGTGAGGACCACCGCCATCTGGAGGATGACCTTGAGCTTGTCGCGGATTGCGTCGGCTCCGAAGGCTTCGAAGGACTCGGCGCAATCGCCAGCCTGGAGCAGGAAGGCGTTGCCGCTGGCCACCTGGCCCAGTTGCTCGGTGAGCGCGCGGGCCTCGCCGGCGAACACCAGCGGTGGCATGGTGGCCATCTGCTTCAGGACGGCGTCGAGCGCACCCTCGTCGGGCCAGTCCGGCTGCTGAAGGGCCGGCCGGTCACGCCAGGAGCGCGGGGTCCAGGAAGATGCTGCAGAGGTCACGGCAAAAGGGTGGTCCACCGGACCCGTCGACGCAAAGCGAGTTGCGGCACGGAGCGGCCCGTCAGGCGGCGTCGGAGCGGGCCACGGCCTCGTTCCGAACGGTGATGACAGCGCGCTTCACCATCCGGCGAGCGGCCTCTGCCGTCACTCCGAGCTCTTCGCCGACCTCCCGGTAGGAGCGCTTGCGTCCGTCGTGGAGGCCGAAGCGCTGCTCGACCGCGAACCGGGCCCGGCCGTCGAGGACGTCGAGCAGGCCGGTGACGAGGCGGTCCTCTTCGGCCGCCATGGCCAGGTCTTCGGGCCCAGGGGCGTCGTCGGCCAGCAGGTCGATGAGCTCGCTGCCGTCCTCGTCGCCCACCACGCGGTCCAGCGAGGTGGGGGTGGCGAGGCGGTGGAGGCGAGCGTGCTCGTCGTCCAGCTCGTCGCCGTCGCCCGACACCTGACGCAGGGCGGCGCGGAGGCTGGCGGAACGGTCGCCGGGGAGGCGGACCAGGCTGGCCTTCTGGTCGAGGGCCCGGCCGATGGCCTGGCGGATCCAGAAGGTTGCGTAGGTGGAGAACTTGAAGCCCTTGCGCCAGTCGAACTTGTCGACCGCGTGCTCCAGGCCCAGGTTGCCCTCCTGGATGAGGTCGAGCAGCTCCATGCCCGGGGGCAGCGGGTAGCGGCGGGCGATGCTCACCACGAGGCGGAGGTTGGCGCGGATGAAGCGGTCCTTGGCGCGGGCCGCGGCACGGTCCAGTCGACGGTCCTCGGCGGTGCCCTCACCATCGGCGATGCGTTCGCGTGCGGCCACGCCGCGCTCGATGATCTGGGAGAGCTCGCGCTCCTCTTGGGCGGTGAGCAGCGCCACCGCTCCGATCTCGTTCAGGTACTGACCAACCGAATCACTCATGACAGCCTCTACAACGCTTTCGCGCCTCAGGTTTGTTCCCGGCCTGGCCCCCGATGACAGGGAGTCGGTTCCGGCAAGTTGCTTCCAGGTAATTTCGAACCGTGACCTGCAGCAGGATCTTCCCGTGCCCCCGGTGACCCTCGTCACCAGCCGTGGTCATCTCGCTACCCCGGACAGGACATCGTGAACCAACGAACCGAAAGAGCCACTAAAAGCGGGCGCCGGGTCGGTGTGTTCGGTGGCACGTTCGACCCTCCCCACATCGGTCACCTGGTGGCGGCCATCGACGCCCAGCAGGAGCTGGACCTCGACGTCGTGTTGTTGGTGGTGGCCAACGTGCCCTGGCAGAAGCTGGGCCAGCGGGAGATCTCCTCGGCCGAAGACCGGCTGGCCATGGTCCGGGCTGCGGTCGACGATCGCCCCGGGATCGAGGTGTCCGAGGCCGAGATCGCGCGGGGCGGGCACAGCTACACGGCCGACACCCTCGCCGGCATGCGTGCCGACCGGCCCGCCGACGACCTCTTCGTGATCCTCGGCAACGACGCGGCCGCCGGCTTCGCAACGTGGGAGCGCCACGAGGAGGTGGCCGAACTGGCCACCCTGGTGGTGGTCGACCGTCCCGGAACCCCCACGCCGATCGACGACGGGTTCGACTGGACGCGCATCGACATACCCGAGCTCGAGATCTCGAGCACCGAGCTCCGCCAGCGGGTGTCGGAGGGGCGCAGCATCGACTACCTGACCCCACCGGCCGTGGTGACCTGCATCGCAGAGCGCGGCCTCTACGTCTGAAGCTCCGCCATCTATCGTGGTCGTGATGACCACGGAGCAGCCGCCGCGCCCTGCTCGGCCGCCCCGTCCCGGTGCGGCGTTCCGGCGCGCGGCCCT
>JAAZBK010000270.1 GCA_012513855.1 Acidimicrobiales bacterium | reverse complement strand
CGCGAGCGGACGTAGCCCACTGTGGGCGGAAGGGGTCACCGGGTCTGGCCGTATGACGCAGGTGCAATCAGTCGCCAAGACCCGTGCCGCTCCTCGCGTCATTCCTGCCGGTTGGGCGCAGGGAATCCTCGTCACACCTGACTGTCGAGAGCGGTTGCCGTCCGGGCACCGCGTCAAGGGGTCAGGAGTCTGTGATGGCTATTCCCACCGAGTTGAGTTTGCAGGGGTTTATCGCCACGGCACCGGAGATCTCCGTCGGGCCCAAGGGTCGTACGCGGTTCTACTGCCGGGTCGGGATCAAGCAGCGCCGCAAGGAGGTCGACGGTTCGTTCACCAAGCTCGATCCGGTCTACTGCGACCTGGTCCTCTTCGGCCACGCGGCCGAGCGGGCCTACCCGGGGTTCAGGCCGGGCGACCGGTTCGTCGCGTCCGGGTATATCCACGAGTACGAGCAGGACCGCAGCGACGGTCCCGCCCGGGTCCGTGAGCAGTTCGTCGCCACCCACATCGGGCACGACTGTGCGTCTTCCCGTTATGTCGTGGACCGCACCCCGGCCAGGCAGCCCGACCCGCCCCGCACCCAGGTCAGCGCGGGTACGGAGCCCACCCGGGTCGTCGGCATCTGACCGGGGTGGCGAGTGATGAGCACGCACCTGCACGGCCAGCAGAGCCTGCTTGACGTCGAAGACCGCCACCCGGTACTGCCCGGTGACGACGGCTGGTCACGTCACGGGTTCGGTACCGCTGACGTCGACGAGGGTGAGTCGCTGGGTCCGGTGGACTGGAACCTGCTCTCCGCTGATGAGGCGATGGTGGAGTGGGCCGACCTGGACGCCTGGGTCGAGTGGTTGCGCCTGACCTACGGGCTGCCCCCGACGGTGGTGCCTCCGTTGTGGCATCGCCACGACGAGCTGGTCTGGGAACTGTCCGCCCTGCACACGCACTGGCTCAACGCCTACCACCGCGACGGGACCCCGTCGGGGCCGATCGGGTGGCATCGCGACTTCGCCGACGCCCGCCACCGGCTACGGGAGTGGGTCGCCCTCGCCGGCTGCCGCCTCGACCGCGACCGACCCACCAGGACGGCCACCTGGCCCGGCGAAGCCCAGCGCGAGAGCCGCGGCGAGGTCGAGATCCTCGACCGCCGGGCCGACTTCATCGAGTTCGTCACCGCCGACGTCACCGCCCGACGCCACACCACAGAGCCGGGCGGCTTCGGCTGAGACCGCCCCGACAACCCCGTCCGCGGGCTTCCTTCGGCCGGTTGTCCACAGCCACACCGCCGCACCACCCGTGGCCCCTGCCACCCCCGCACCCTGGAACCCAGGCCACCTCGACGAAAGGTACTCATCATGTTGCTCGCCCACGCGCGAACTCTCGCCCAGGCCCGCTCCCACCTCGCCGCCCTGGCCGACACCTCCGCCACGATCGATGCCGCGATCGGCTACGACCGGATCCTGCTCCAGATCGACGCCCTCCACGACGATGACGAGATTCCGGCCATCACCCCGGTCGACGAGCCCGACCGCGACGTGCTCTTCACCCTCGCCGAAGCAGCCATCGAGAACCTCACCACGCACGGCATCGATGCCCTCAGCGTCGAGTTGGTCCTCAACGAGCTCCACACCGCTCGGGTCCTGGACCGGTCCTGATGTACGGCGACAACACCCGCCAGCTGCGGGAGTGCCTGAGCGAACTGCTCAGCCACCGCCGCGTCCAACACCGCATCGGCGCCGCCCGACCACCTGCCATCACCGCCACCACCACGCCACAGGAACGCCAACAGATCGGCGCGCAGATCGCCCGCTACCGCAACGGGATACTCACCTGGTGTCATCAGGGCCTGACCGCGGCCGCGGACCCACACAGCGGACGAGCCGGTGGCCCGGCCGAGGAACTGCGCTACCGCCTCCATGCCTCCCTCGGCGGTGACACCGCAGGCCCGCCGTCAATGTCGGAGCTGACCACGGAACAGGCTTTCCCGCTGATCGAGCTGTGGCGTCACGCCGCCCGCGCCGCCGCGTTGGGTGAGCACGACTTCACCGCCGGCGCCGGGTACGGCCGGCTCTCCACCGCGCAATCCCTGGCGCTGGTCCACGATGCCGCCGAGATCACCCGCGCCGTGCTCACCCTGGACCGCCACTACACCCACATCCCCGGCTGGCAACAGGTCACACACCACCGGCATCTCACCCTCGCCGCCGAGGCCTGCGCCGACTACACCCGCTACCGCGACCAGGACTACACCCTCGAGCAACGCGGCTGGACACCACCCGCCCAACTAATCGACGGACCCGGCCTTGATGGGGTCGCCGGCGTCCTGCAAGCCCAGCACAACCTGCGCCTGCACCTGAACACCCTCCCCGACGCCCACAGCCTGCGTGTCGTCATCGACTCCCAACGCATCGTTTCCCTGCACGCCGCCCGACAGCTCACCAGCAGCAACCCTGAGGGTGCGGCCCGCTGGGAGCACCGATGCGACGTCTACGGAAGACTCGTCCGCTCCACCCGCGACCTCGCCGGCACCATCGGCAACGGCGGCCCCGCCGCCGGACAAGGCGCCCTGGCCGCCGGCCGAGCCCAACACCTCCCCCAGGGCGCACTCGCCGACCCCGAACAGACCCAGCGCCTCGAGCGGCTCAGCGCCGGCATCGACCACCGCGTCAGCACCGCCCTGATCCACGGCATCACCGAACACCTCTACCACCAACGCGTCAACGTCCTCGGCCTCGACCAACGCGACGGCGCCATCGTCCACGTCATCAAACAGCGCTACCAGCCGGTCACCGAGCCGCTGCGCGGCGACCTGCTCGGCATCGCCACGAACGAACTCAAACCGGTTCCCGTCCAGGCATCACCGCCTCCCGATGCAGTCCAGAACCGCCTCGACTTCCGCCTCGCCATCGACCAACGACCCGGCCACCCCGGCCCATCCCTGGCGCTCTGACCGCGGTTCTTCCACAATCCCCGCGACATGGTGCGCACACCTCGTTCATGAGAGCAATCCTGTTCTCACGACCACGAAGGAGCACACCATGAGTACGACACTCCCCACGGATGTACAGGGCAACATCCTGACCATCGACCAGGCCGCCGTGTATCTCTCAATCCCGAAGGCAACCCTGTACACCTGGCGCACACGCCGGCCCGGGTTCGGTCCGCGCGCCGTCAAATTCGGAGGGTGCCTGCGCTACCGACGCACCGACCTCGATGCCTGGGTAGCGGCACACGTCGAGAGCCTGGACGACATTCCCGAGCAGCCACTGATCGATGGCGTGTCGCTCTCTCGCGCCAGCCATCCCCGTCGGGCGGGATGACGGCATGGGAACCGGGCGCCCTCCGACACCAGTCGGCACCTGGGGCACCATCCGCACGTACCACGTCCGGGAGGGCGCCCATCGCTCGCGCACCCGAATCAGGGACAAGGACGGGGTCACCCGGGAGGTCAGCGCGACGGGCACGACCCGCGCGGCAGCCGAGCGGGCCCTGCGCCAGAAACTGGTGGACCGGCGGGCACCGACACGGGAAGGGATCACCGCCGACACCACGATCGCTCGGCTGGCGAGACTCTGGCTCGCGTTCCTGCGCGACGAGGGCCGGATCGAGGCCACCACGATCAACGAGTACGAACGCGTGCTCACGAAGGTGGTGATTCCGGAGTTGGGCGGGCTACGCCTCCGGGAGGTGAGCACAAGTCGCCTCGACCTCTTCCTCGTTCGCCTCCGCGCGGTCAGCGCAAGCCGCCAACGCAAGACCAAGGTGGTGCTGAGCGCCATGCTCGGCCTCGCGGTGCGTCACGACGCACTCGCGCTCAACCCCGTGCAGCAGACCTCACGCGTGCATCGGGAGAAGTCGGAGACCCGGTCGCTGTCGGCGCAGGATCTGATGACCGTCCGGGAGGCTGTGCGCGCCTGGTCCACCGAACAGCGTTCCGGACCCAAGGCCACCACCGACATGGCCGACATCATCGACATGATGCTCGCGACAGGTGCCCGGATCGGCGAAATTCTGGCACTGCGCTGGGTCGACATCACTCTCGATGCCCCCCGTCCAGCGGCCACCATCACCGGGACCATCAAGACCGAGCCCGGCAAAGGGACCTATCGCAAGGCCAGCCCGAAGTCCGACTCAAGTGTTCGAACGGTGGCCCTGCCTGCATTCGCGGTCAACATCCTGCGCCGTCGACGTTCCTCGGCCGTCGACAATCCCCTCGATGCAGTCTTCCCAACGCGCAACGGGACCTGGCAACAGGTCAACAACGTCGAACGGCGCTGGCGACAGATCCGTGCGGGAACCGGCCTCGACTGGGTCACCCCCCACACGTTCCGCAAGACCGTCGCCACACTGATCTCCGAACAAGTCGACACCGAGACCGCCGCCCAGCTACTCGGACACTCTTCCCCCGCCATCACCCGCGAGTTCTACATCTCCAAGCCAGACATCGCCGCCGACGTGGCACACGTCCTCGACGAACTGCTCGGCCCCGAGCCCCACAGCGAGCCCGAATAAATGGGGAATAAACGCGGAATAGCGGTTTCCACCTCGAAACTGGAACCGGCCCTGACCTAGCGTTTCCGCAGGTCAGGGCCGGTTTTTGCGTCGGGCTGACAGGATTTGAACCTGCGACCCCTTGACCCCCAGTCAAGTG
>JAAZBK010000269.1 GCA_012513855.1 Acidimicrobiales bacterium | reverse complement strand
CGATCCGGCCACGACCGAGCAGTACGAGTACGAGAAGTCGTCGTCGGGGCCCGGCTCGAGTGGACGGAACTGGTAGGTGACGCCGTCGATCACGACCGTGGCCCGGGCATCGCCGGGTGTGTCGTCGACTGCGTCTTCGATGATGTCGAGGGCGTCACCGCGGGCGTCACCGCCTTCGCCGGTGCCGCCGGCGGCAGGGTCGGCCGACGGACCGTCATCAGACGAGTCGCCGCAGGCGACGAGTGACGCTCCGGCCAGCACGACCGCGGTCGCGAGCAGCCCGAGCTGACCGGTACGAAGGATCCGCTTCTTCATCCGTCCACCAAACCACGCACGCCGATGCGCGTCCTCCCGATTCCGGCAGAATGAGCAGCCTCGGACACCAGATGAGTAGTTGGCGCTTCGGCGGCGGCCGCTACCAATGACGAGCATGGACATCGACGACGTTCGTTCTCATCTCCCTCGCCGGGCTCGGCGGCGCCCGGTCTTGTTCTGGCTCGCCGTCAGCAGCGTCCTGCTCGGTGTCGGGTGCTCATCGGACTCCGGCGACGACGCTGCCGCCGGCGGTTCCGGGAATCGTCCGCCGACCGAGCAGGATGCAGGCGAGGACTCGGGGCAGGGCGACGGTGGAGCGGGGGCGAGCTCAGACGTCAACGAGAGCCCGGTGTGCGAGGTGATCGCCCCCGTGGTCGACGACATGGTCGCAGCGGCCGCACTCGACCTTCCGTTGACCGACGACTCGCCGGCTGACAAGACGGCCGCGGGCTGCGAGCTCCGCTTTGCGGGGCCGGAGGCCACGGTCACGGTGACGATCGGTCGGGTGCCGGCGGTGATCTCCACCGTGGATGCCATGGTCTCGAGCTTCCAGGACGTCGACCCGGTCGGTCCGCTTCCCTCCCTGGGCGACGATGCTCAGCTCCTCGAGGACTCCATGGATGGCTCCACCGCCTACGTGCTGTTATCGGGCAACGGCCGGGTGTGGCAGGTGACGGCGTACGACAGCACGGCCGGAACTGCCGACGCGGCCGACTCCGGGGAGGTCGGCACCGCGATCGCTGAGGTGCTCAAGGCCAGGATCGACGCCTAGGACCGGAGCGGACGGGGACGGTCTGGGGGCGCTTCAGCTGGTGAGCGGCAGCGGGGCCAACGCCTCGGCCAGGTCGCTGCGTCCGGCCACATCGAGCTTCCTGTACACCTGAGCCAGGTGGTTGTCGACGGTGCGCACCGAGAGGAAGAGCGCTTCGGCGATGGCCTTGCTGGTGTGTCCCGCGAGGGCCAGCTCCACCACGTCCATCTCCCGCTCCGATACAGGGCAGGGCGCAGGAAGGGCTCGTGCGTTCGGAACCAGGGTGGCCCGTCTCCACAGCGCCGCCGCGGTCGATGCCCGGCCGGAGGACACCTCGTCGGTGAAGATCCGGGCGGCGTCATCGAGCGCTTCGGCTGCGAGGTTGCGGGCGCCCATGTTCGCCAGCGCCGTAGCGACATCGACGATGGTGTCGGCGTCGCCGTTGTGCTGCGCCACGGCGTGGGCGACCATGACGTCGATCAGGGGTGCCGCGTTTGGCCCAGCGAGCGGGCGTAGGTCTTCCACCACCAGGTCGGCGCGGCCGCAGCGCACTGCGTCGTAGAGCGCCACCGCTCCGAAGTTGACGTAGCTGTCGGCGATGCAGAGCCGGCCGGCGTCGGCCACGATCCGGGCTGCCTCGTCGAATCCTCCTTCCAGGGAGGCCACCGCAGCCTGAGCGCGGCCGATGAAGCTGTCGAGGCGGAGGTCGCCGGTGTGGGACCGGTCGACCGCGGCGAGGGCGTCTCGGGCCCCGTCGAGGTCGCCGCTGATGGTGTGAGCGATGGTGAGCCCGGCCTGAGCGATTGGTCCGACCATGTACGCGTCGGTCTGGGCGGTGGCTTCGCACGCTGCGGTGGCAATGGTCATGGCGTGGGGCGATCCACGGAAGAGGAGCGGGTACGCAAGGATCGCAGCGGTGAGGCCGTGCATCTGCTCGGAGGCCACGCATCGCTGCACGTGGGGTACGAGTTCGGACTCGCAGCGGGCCAGCTCTCCTCGCAGGATGTACACGGAGGAGACCAGTGCCCAGTACAGGTCGACGCCTTCGGGCCGGGTGGGGCCGATCTCGTCCAGCATGTTGGCCATGGCATCGACGGGCTCATCGATCTTGGTCAGGTCGGCCAGCATCACCTGGCCGAACAACAGGTTCATCATGGCTGTCCACCGCGCCGAGTCGGTGAGCCCGGGGGCGGCGAGTATCCGACGGTTCGTGTTGACCGCTACGTCGAAGCGACCGAGGACCCCGGCCAGGAACGCGGCCTCGGAGCGCAGCTCGAAGGCAGACTCTGGGTTGCTCACCCGGTCGGCCGCGGCGTCGAGCAGCGCCATGGCCCCCTCTGGGTCGTCTGCGTGGTGGGCCCGCAGGGTGCTACGCCACATGGCCACTCGAACGATGGTCTCGTCGTCGATGTCGAGCTCGGCCACGATGGCCAGCGCCTGTTCGGCTTCAGCGGCCCTGGCCTGCAGTCGCAGAACTTCGCCGAGCAAGAGGTTGCCCTCGAGCGGTGCCTCGTCGACGGTCGCCTGCGCCAGTTCGCACGCCCGATCGAGCGCCAACGACGCGAGGGCCTCGCGGCCGGCGGCCAACCCGGCAGAGAGCGGTAGCGGGTCTCCGCACTCCTGGTGCCAGGCGGCGGTGCGCAACGCGTCGCCCGGTGCCGGGAACCCGGCTTCGACCATGCGGGCACCGACGTCTCGGAGCACCTCGATGCGACGCCTGGTGGGCACGGCGTTGGCGACGGCCTCGGTGATGAGGGGGTGCTCGACGAGGGCGACCCATCGCCCGGCGTGGTGCTCGCCCTTGGCCAGGCCGCGCCGTTCGAGGTGGTCGAGTTGGGAACCCTCATCGGGGGTGAGCAGGTCGACCGCGAGTGGCTCGGCGAGCGCGAGAAGCTCCAGCAGCCGGTGGGCCGGATCAGAGATGTGGGCCAATCGAGCACCGACCAGCTCCTGGAGGCGCGCACCGGTGCGCAGATCCCGGTGCAACGACCACATGCCCGCGTCGAGGGCGATCAGCTTCTGCGCCATGGCGTCGAGCAGGAGCTCTCGTACGAACAGCGGCAGGCCGCGGGTGCGGTCCCACAGCTGGTCTGCGAGGTCGTCGCTGATCGGTTCGCCCAGGATCTGATGTGCCAGCTCGGCGGTGTCGGATCGGTCGAGCGGCTCGACTTCGATCCGCTGGACCCCTTCGCTGATCCAGAGAGTGGTGAGATCCGGTGGCGAGGGCTCCGTGCTGCGGGCGGTGCCCAGGAACACGACATCGCTGTGGTGCACGAGGTCGACCAGGCAGGCGAGGCTCGCCTCGTCGAGGAGGTGGGCGTCGTCGACGGCGAGAACCGTCGGGCGGCCCTGGGCCCGTTCGATGAGGGTTCGTCGGACACCCGCCACCTGCTGGGTGCGGTCTATGGCTCCGTCGGGCAAGAGCGAGATCAGCGACCCGAACGGAATGTCTCGGGCCGAGGTCGAGGCGACGAACCTCTCGACGTACCAGTTGCGGGCGGCGAGAAGCTCGAGCACCTCGGCCAGAAGCCGTGTCTTGCCGACGGCTGGCTCGCCGATGAAGAGGACCCCTGCTCTGTCGGTTGTCGATTCCCGGGCTCGATCGAGGACCGCCGTACGCCCGATCAGGCTCGTCCGCATCTGCATGAAGGTACCAGCCTGCCTGGGCATCGGTTCCCTGGTCAGGGACGTCGTCGGTCCCCTCCGTAGATGCTGCGCCCGCCCCGCCCGCTCGCGCCTACCCAATGCCGGACGCGGCGCTACTCAATTCAGGTATCAGCGGTGTACCCAGGAGGTGCCCCGTGGTTTGGTGTCCGCATGTTGCTCAGAGCGCGCCACGACATCCGGGTTCTACTTGCGATCGCCGCGTGCGCGCTGCTGGGTGGGCTGGGAGCCTGCGGGTCCTCCGACGACACCACGGACGGGGCGGCCCCGGCTGCGGGCGCTGCCGAGACGGCTGCGGAAGAGGGCGACGGCGCGACCGACTCTGACACCGATGCGGAGGCGGCATCCGAGTCCGAGCCCGAGTCCGCTGCCGCACCGACGGGTCCCTCCGCCGGCCTCCAACTCGACGACGGATGGCCCGAGGGGGTCTGGATCCCAACCGACGTGACGGTCTACGGCGGGAGTTTCAGCGACATGGGGGACGGGACCTACGCCGCCCAGGCGTTCGGTCACACCGACATGAGCGTCGAGGAGCTGCGCGCGGCCATCAAGGCCGGGAACGGGAACCCAGCCGAGGAGCGTGACCACCCGAGGGGTTCCTTCGTCATGGGGTATCCCGACCTGTTGGCAGGCAACAGCATCGGCTTCGAGCTCATCGACGAGGGCGCAGACGGACGTACCGCCCTGATTGTCAGGATCGCGCCGAAGTGACATCCCGATCGTCCCTACATCTGGAGGTGCGCCCGGCTGGAGCCGAGGAAGCCCGACCGATGGCTGCCGCCTGCTAGTGCAGGACGTCTTTGGCACGATGGGGCCCATGGTGCGCCGTCGGTCCTCGCTGGTCGTTCTCGTTGTTCTCCTGATCGGGGGCGTGGTGGCCGGCTGTTCCAGCGACGACGATGGCGGCTCCGACCCTTCCGCCACCACCAACGATCCAGCCACCACCGATACCGGTGATGAGACGGACGAGACCGCTGAGGCGACCACGCCGCTGCTCGACGAACCCACCGGGACCCTGGCCGATGTGGACTGCTGGTGGGACCTGTCCGAGATCGAGCCGACGGTCACGGTGTCCTGCCACACGCTCACCGTGCCTGCCGACTGGGGTGATCCCGACGGCGGGGATGAGGTCGTGCTCCCCGTCGCCCGCCTCCACTCG
>JAAZBK010000268.1 GCA_012513855.1 Acidimicrobiales bacterium | reverse complement strand
TACGCTCCTCGCCATGTCGAAGCGCCTACCGCTCGTGATCGCTGCCACCGCCGAGGAGATCGTCCACGTCCCGCCCTCGGTGCCGCGGGTGATCACCGGGCTCGGGAAGTCGGCCGCAGCGGTGGCCACCGCCGGGGCCCTGGCCCGCCTCGGGCACGAGGCAGGCGGACTGGACGGGCTGCGCGTGCTCAACGTCGGCACCGCGGGCGCGCTGCGGGACGGGCTCGAGGGACTCCACAGCCCCGGAACGGTGTTCAACCACGACATCAACGGCGATGCCATCCGGGCCCTCGGCTACGACCCCCAGGATGAACTGAAGACCGACGGCGACGACACCGTCCTGGCGTCGGGCGACCTGTTCGTGACCGACCCGGCGGTCCGGGCCCGACTGGCCGAGCGCGCCCACCTGGTCGACATGGAGGGCTACGCGGTGGCTCTCGCCTGCCTGCGCTTCGACGTCCCGCTCACGCTGGTGAAGCACGTCTCCGACAACGCCGACGAGA
Organism: Acidimicrobiales bacterium; assembly: GCA_012513855.1. Classification (GTDB taxonomy): domain Bacteria; phylum Actinomycetota; class Acidimicrobiia; order Acidimicrobiales; family Iamiaceae; genus Aquihabitans. The sequence continues at coordinate 4,559 of JAAZBK010000268.1, read as the reverse complement.
CCGCCCACGACTGGCCCACCGCCGTGGCGGCCAGCGCCGTGGTCCTCGGCGAGTGGGTCACCCGCCACCTCGACGGCGAGGTCTGAGCCCAACAGACCGGGGGGCAGGGCAGACGCACCAGGACGGGCGGCTTCGGCCGCGGGCTGATCAGATCCCGGCGGTCTGTCGACAGGCCTGGGCGATGACGGGACCGAAGCTGGGCTTGGCGCACCAGGCGTGGCCCTCGTCGACCTGAACGACGTCGGCGTGGGGGATCGACACGAGGATCCGGAGCTGTTCGTGGGGTGGCACCGCTCGGTCGTTGCCCGTGACCACCACAGTGGTCGGGACGTCGACGTACTTCAGCCACCGCGACGAGTCGTAGCTGCCGATGGCGGCCAGGGCCTCGGCCACCACCCGGGGATCGTGGCGTCGCATCTCCGCCGCCGCCCAGCGGGTGAGGCTGTCGGGCCGGGCTCGCACCGCGGTGGGCACCAGGTTCTGCACGGGTCGCAGCGGGATCCGGGTGGCGAGCTGGCCGACACGGGTCGAGCCGGCCAGGGCCGACATGGCGGTGACCATCACCAACCGCTCGCGCACGCCGGGCACGAACCGGTTGCTCGTGGCCACCTGGACCAGCCCGGCCACCTTCTCCGGATGGCGGTGCCAGAGCAGCTGGCTGACCGGACCACCCATGGAGTAGCCGGCCGCCACCACCTGGTCGACCTCGAGGACGTCGAGCAGCGCGGCCATGTCGTCGGCGCAGTCGGCCAGGCGGAAGCGGTTCCAGGTCCGGATGCCCCGACCGTGTCCCCGCTGGTCGGGCGCGATCACCCGGAAGTGCTTGCCCAGCGCGTCGAACGCCTGGAACCAGTTGAGACCCCCCGAGGCGATCAGCCCGTGGAGCAGCAGGACGGTGGGTGCCCCCGGAGGGCCCGCCACCTCCCGCACGAAGGTGGTGCCGCGCCCGGGGAGCTCGACCCGACGGCCGAGGGGGATCGGCGGCCCGCCGACGGCGTCCGGTTCGACAGCAGCGGTCTGGTTCACGATCTGAACCATATGACCACCGCCGTCCGGCGACGGGGGATCCCAGGGCGAGCGAACCGGAGCCGGCCCTCGATGTCACCCACCCCAACCGCGCCCCTGGGCGGAAGATGCCGAGATGCGTCTCGTTGCAGGGGTGGTCGAACGACGACCACCTGTGCAACGAGAGTCGAGAGCCGGCGGCGACGACCGCGTCCTCCTATCATCTCGCCCAGGATGTGACGACCCGTCAGATTTTCGAGGCGAGCCAACCGGCGAGCCGACCAGACGAGCACCGTGGGTGAACCGAGGCGCCAGCCGAGGCCCCCATGGAAGATGACGAGACGACGGGCGGCCCAGCCGCTCGAGTCCCAAGGAGAACGAAGTGGCCAGCAACCATCCGACCCGCGACGACATCGACTTCGTGAGCGGCGCCTTCTGGGGCTCGAACCCCCACGAAGCCCTGACGTGGCTGCGGGCCGAGGCCCCCGTCTACTGGGACGGCTCGGTGTGGGGCATCAGCCGCTACGCCGACCTGAAGGCAATCTCCAAGGACGCCGAGACGTTCTCCAACGCCCAGGGCATCCGGCCCGACAGCGGACCCCAGCCGATGATGATCGACATGGACGATCCGGAGCACATCCGGCGACGCAAGCTCATCAACAAGGGCTTCACCCCCAAGCGCGTGCGCGAGCGCGAGCAGGAGATCCGCGACGTCTGCGACGGCATCATCGACCGGGCGCTGGAGAAGGACTCGGTCGACTTCGTCTGGGACATCGCCGCTCCCCTGCCGTTGATCATGATCGGCAACGACCTCGGCGTAGCTCCCGACGACCGGGACCAGCTCCTCGAGTGGAGCGACGCCATGCTGTGCGCTCTCACCGGCGATCCCAACACCGTGGACCGCGCCGCCGCAGCCTTCGGCGGCTACTACGCCTACGCCAGCGACGTGATCGCCGACCGCACGGCAAGCCCGAGGCAGGACCTCATGAGCGTGCTCTGCCACGCGGAGGTCGACGGCGACAAGCTCGACCACGAGTCGATGATCTTCGAGTCGCTCCTGATCCTCATCGGCGGCGACGAGACCACCCGCCACGTGATCTCCGGCGGCGGCTACCAGGTCCTGGCCAACCGCGATCAGTGGGACACGTTGGTGGCCGATCCGTCGAAGATCGACGCCGCGGTCGAGGAGATGCTGCGCTGGGTCTCACCCATCAAGAACATGGCCCGGGTGGCCACCCGCGACGTCGAGATGCACGGCCAGACCATCGAGGAGGGCCAGAAGCTGCTGCTCCTGTACCCGTCGGCCAACCGCGACGAGACGGTGTTCGACGATCCCTTCACCTTCGACGTCGAGCGCACACCGAACGAACACGTGGCGTTCGGTGGCTTCGGCACCCACTTCTGCCTCGGCAACAGCCTGGCGCGCCTCGAGCTGAAGGTGATGTTCGAGCAGCTCATCGCCCGCTGCCCGGACCTGGCTCTGGTCGACGACCACGAGCCCGAGTTCCGCCCGGCCAACTTCGTGTCGGGCTACGAGAAGATGCCCGTCACCCTCTGACCGCATCCAGTCGCTCGACGCCGGCGGCCCGGAACCGGACGGCACGAAACGAGAACAGGTTCTAGTTCTGAGGGCTAGCCTCGCCTTGGCCAAGAGGGGCGACCACAGGGAGCGCAGCACTGATGAGGTTCTCGATCGCAACCGCCTGGATCGACCCCGCCGAGCTACCCGCCATCGCCAAGGCGGCCGACGAGGCCGGATACCACGCTCTCGCCGTCTCCGACCACGTCGTGAACCTCGAGACGCTGAAGACCCCTTACCCATACACCGAGACCGGCGAGCGGCGTTGGAATCCGTTCGATCCGTGGGTCGACCCCATGGTGGCGATCGGCGCGCTCGGGGCGGTCACCGAGCGCATCCGGTTCTTCACCAACGTCTACGTGCTGCCCATGCGCGACCCGTTCACCACGGCGAAGACCGTGGCCACCGCCTCGATCTTCACCGGTGGCCGGGTGTCGCTGGGCGTCGGGATGGGTTGGTGCGAGGACGAGTTCGACCTGATCGGTCAGCAGTTCCGACGGCGCGGCGCCCGCAGCGACGAGATCCTCGAACTGCTTCCGAAGCTGTGGGCGGGCGGCTGGGCCGAGCACGCCGGGGAGTTCTACGAGGTGCCCCGTCTGGAGATGACGCCTCCACCTCCGGCGCCGATCCCGATCTTCGTGGGCGGCATGTCCGAAGCCGCGCACCGTCGGGCATCTCGCCACGACGGTTGGATCTCCGACCTGATCAGCACCGATGAAGCCGCTTCCCACATCGAGCGCATCGACGACCTCCGTTCGGAGGCGGGGCGCACCGGCGACTTCGACGTGATCGTCTCGTTGAACGACGCGGTCACCGTCGACCACTTCCGCCGGGCGGCAGAGGTCGGTGTCACCGAGATCCTGACGATGCCGTGGGTCTACTACGGCGGCTTCGACCAGCCGCTCCAGCAGAAGCTCGACGGGATCCACCGGTTCGCCGCCGAGGTGCTCCAAGCCTTCGACACCTGAAGGACGAGCAGCCGCGGAGGTCTGCTACCACCCAGCGTGATGAACTGACCACAGCCGCCCGACCTGAGAAGATGGGGGGATGTCAACCCGAACCCGCCACACCCCCCGATCGACCCGACGTCGCCCGCTGAAGACCACCGCGCTCGCGCTGCTCACCACCGCCTCGCTGCTGGTGGTCGGATGCGGCACCGGCGGCGACGACGCCTCGTCCACCACCACCGAGGCCGGCGAGACCAGCACCACCGAGGGCACCGACGAGACCACCACCACCTCGGGCGGAGACGCCGACGAGACCACCACCACCGAGGCGTCCGATGGCGAGGTCACCAAGGACGACCTCGAAGCGCTTCTGCCCGAAGCCAGCGACATCGGCCCCGGCTACTCGGTGGTCCCCTCCGACGACGATGACGGCGAGGACGAAGCCAGCGGCACCGAGATGCTGGCCGCCATGGAGAAGGCCTGTCCCGACGCTGTCGAGTTCTTCCGCAGCCCGGAGGACGGCGACGAGACCGACGCCGCGATCCGCTCCTTCGCCGACGCCGACGGACGGGAGGTCGAGGTGAAGCTCGACCCCACGCCGAACCCGAACTTCGGGGAGGGGCAGATGGCGAAGGTCATCGACGCGGTGAACTCCTGCACCACCATCGAGCTCGACAACCAGGGCTACGCCATGGCCGTCGACCTGGTTGCGACTCCCGACGACACCTATGGCGATCGGGGCGTCCGCCTGCAGATGCTCGCGCTCATGAGCCACCCGCAGCTCCCCGCGCCGCTCGAGCTCGACTTCACCTCGCTCGCCTACGTGCTCGGTTCGGTGGCGGTCAGCATCGAAGCCGCGGGAGCGCCCACCGGCCAGACCGCGGCCGACGTCCGCGTCCTACCCGGCGACGTCCACCTGCTCGACGAACTGGCCGCCGCCCTCGAGCCCGAGGTCGAAGCGCTCCAGAGCTGACCAGCGGTACGGCGGGCTCCACGAGTCCCGCCGCACCACGCCGGCCACGGCACTG
>JAAZBK010000267.1 GCA_012513855.1 Acidimicrobiales bacterium | reverse complement strand
CGGTCATCAGTGCCCGCGGGCTAGCCAAGTCGTATGGGAAGGTCCACGCCCTGCGCGGGCTCGACCTCGACGTACCGCAGGGCACCGTCCTCGGCCTCCTCGGTCCGAACGGGGCGGGCAAGACCACAGCTGTCTCGATCCTCACCACGCTGATCGAGCCCGACGTCGGAACCGCCACCATCGCCGGCATAGACCTGCGCACCAAGCCGCAGGAGGTCCGCAAGCGCATCGGCCTCTCCGGCCAGTACGCGGCGGTCGACGAGACGCTCACCGGATACGAGAACCTCGACATGATCGGCCGGCTCTACCGACTGGGCCGCCAGCCGTCCAAGGACCGGGCGCGCGAGCTGCTGGAGATGTTCGACCTGACCGACGCGGGCGACCGACCGGTCAAGACCTACTCGGGTGGCATGCGTCGACGGCTGGACCTGGCCGGTGCCCTGGTGGCGTCGCCGCCGGTGCTCTTCCTCGACGAGCCCACCACCGGCCTCGACCCCCGGAGCCGAACCGATCTCTGGGCCGTCATCCGCCAGCTGGTGGCCGACGGCTCCACGCTGCTCCTCACCACCCAGTACCTGGAGGAGGCCGACCACCTCGCCGACGAGATCCTCGTCATCGACCACGGCCGGGCCATCGCCCAGGGCACGGCCGACGAGCTCAAGCTCCAGGTCGGAGGCGAGCGGCTTGAGGTGACCGTCGGGTCCGCCGATGAGATCGAGTCCACGCGTGGCGTGCTCTCGGCGCTGGCCGTGGGAGAGATCCAGGTCGACGAGCACCGCCGGGCGCTCACGGTGCCCATCGCCGGCGGTGCGCCGGTGCTGATGCAGGCCCTCCGGGATCTCGACGCCGCCGGGATCAGCGTGCAGGACGTCGGGCTCCGCCGGCCCACGCTGGACGACGTCTTCCTCACCCTCACCGGCCACGACACCGCCGAAGAGGAAGAGGCTCAACTCGGCCAGGCCGACCAGAACGGAGCCGGGCGACAACGCACCACCGAGAACGAGGAGGTCGGCGCGTGAACGCCGTGACCCAGGTCCTGGCCGACAGCCAGGTGATCGCCAAGCGGAACGTCATCAAGATCATCCGGGTGCCGGAGGTGATGGTCTTCGTGGTGATGTCGCCGATCATGTTCGTGTTGCTGTTCGCCTACGTGTTCGGCAACTCGATCGACATCGAGGGCGGCGGCAACTACCGCGAGTTCCTCATCGCCGGCATCTTCGCCCAGACCGTGATCTTCGGAGCCACCTTCACCGGAGCGGGTCTGGCCGAGGACATGCAGAAGGGGATCATCGACCGGTTCCGGGTGCTTCCGATGTCGCGCTCTGCGGTGATCGTCGGCCGAACGGTCAGCGACGTCGTCTACAACGTCATCTCGCTCCTGATCATGTCGCTCACCGGCCTGCTGGTCGGATGGCGGATCCGCGGATCTCTCTTCGACGCGGTGCTCGCCTTCGCCCTACTGCTGCTGTTCGCCTACGCGTTCTCCTGGGTGATGGCCTGGGTGGGCCTGATGGTGCCGAGCGTCGAGGTCGTGAACAACGCGTCGTTCATGGTGATCTTCCCGCTCACCTTCATCGCCAACACGTTCGTTCCTTCCGACAACCTGCCCGGTCCGCTCAAGGCGTTCGCGGAGTGGAACCCGGTCTCGACGGTCACCCAGGCCACCCGCGAGCTGTTCGGCAACATCCCGCCGGGCACACCCGAACCCACGGCCTGGCCGCTTCAGAACCCGGTGCTCTACACCTTCATCTGGGTGGTGGTGATCGTCGCGGTGTTCGCCCCGCTCTCGGTCCGGCAGTACAACAAGTCCAAATCCCGGTAGCAGTTCGGTTGGATCGCGGGTCGAGGTGGTCTGGTCCTCGGCTAGCGCCTCGGATCAACGACGCTCTTCTTCCGCTCCTGCGGCTTCGCCGCGGGCCGCTCGGGCCCTGGTCCAAGTCCCGGTAGCGCTTCCAGCCGGGTCGCGGGTCGAGGTGGTCTGGTCCTCGGCTGGCGCCTCGGATCAGCGGAGCGGGAATCCGACCACCGCCTCGAGCTGGGCGATGGCCACCGCCGGGTCCTCGACCTTGATGGTGGTCATGCCCATCTCGCGGGCGGGCTTGAGGTTGATGCCGAGGTCGTCGAGGAACACCGCATCGGAGGGTTCGATCTCCAGCCGCTCGCACGCCAACTCGTAGAAGCGGGGCTCGGGCTTGCGGACGCCGACCACGCTCGACTCGATCACCACGTCGAACATCTCGACCACGTGAGCCACGGGCGAGTCGACCCCCATGCTCACCACGTTGTTGGTGAGCAGTCCCGTCTTCAGCTTCTCGTTGCAGCGCCGGACCACCTCGACCATCTCCGGCCGCAGCTCTCCGGCGAGCAGCCCGAGCACGTCCCACCCCGACACCCGGTGACCGAGCGCCGCCGACTCGTCCTCGAACGCGATCGCGAACTCGTCGGCTGTCATCTCGTTGCGCTCCAGCCGAGCCCACGCGTTGGTGTGGTGGTCGTAGGAGTTGACCGAGCGGATGAAACCGTCGGGCAGTCCGCGCTCGTCCTCGTAGCGGGCGAACGCCTCGAACGGGCTCGACAGGATCACGCCACCGAAGTCGAACAAGGCTGAAGTGATCGGCATGGCTGCCGATCGTAGGAGTGCGCGCGCGGATTTCTGCAGCGGAGATCCCTCGTCGTGTGCGCGCTAGCTGCTTGACTGAAGAATCGCATGGCCATGAAGCACGTCGTCGTCGACGGATCCAACATCGCCACGGAGGGTCGCACCGCTCCGAGCCTCGCTCAGCTGGACGAGGCCGTTCGTGCGTTCCTCGGTGAGTACGGCGAGGACATCGCTCTCACCGTCGTGGTCGATGCAACGTTCGGACACCGCATAGATGCGAGCGAGCGCGAGGCGTTCGACGCCGGCATCGTCAACGGCGAGCTCGTCACGCCGCCTGCCGGCGCCATCGGTCGGGGCGACGCGTTCGTCCTCCAGATCGCCGACAAGGCGGGAGCCTCGGTCTTCTCCAACGACTCCTTCCAGGAGTTCCACGGCACCTACGACTGGTTGTTCGACGAGGGTCGCCTCGTGGGCGGCAAGCCGGTGCCGGCCGTCGGGTGGGTGTTCGTGTTCCGCACCCCCGTCCGTGGCCCGACCAGCCGTCGCGCCACGCGGGAGTCCAAGGGCGGCTCTCGCCGTGGAGGGCGCGGATCTCGCGCCGCCGAACAGCCGACGTCGAGCGGGGTACCGCTCGGACCGCCGCCGGTACCAGACCGCGAGAGCGTCCTGCGGGCCGCAAAGGGCGTCACCGGCGCGGCCAACACCGGTCCGGCCAAGTCGTCGCGCCGTCGCGGTGGCGGCAAGTCGAACGACCAACCCGTCGCCGAGGCGGCGGGAGGAGACGCCAAGACGACGGGGGGAGACGGCAAGGCGGCAGCGTCGTCCTCGCGCTCACGACGTCGGAGGGGCGGTGGCAAGAAGGCCGCCGAACCCATCAACGAACCGATTCCGTTCCTGCACTTCGTCACCGATCACCCGATCGGTAGCGAGGTGGACGCGGTGGTGGATCGGTTCTCGTCGCACGGGGCCTACGCCATCGCATCTGATGGTGGCGCCCTCTGCTACATACCGCTGAAGGCCATGGGAGACCCCCCGCCCACCAAGGCACGTGAGGTGCTGACGGTGGGCGAGACCCGCACCTTCGTGGTCACCTCATTCGATTCCTCCCGCCGAGGGATCGACGTTGCACTTCCCGGTGTGGTCGTGCTCGCTGATGATGGGGTGGCGCCTTCGGCAACAGACCGTCACACAGACGGAACCCCCGAAGGGGAACAACACGATGCCGAGGAGGCACCCAGCATGGCAGTGACCAAGAAGGCCCCTGCGAAGAAGGCGGCTGCGAAGAAGGCAACCGCCAAGAAGGCGGCTGCCAAGAAGGCCCCGGCCAAGAAGGCTCCGGCCAAGAAGGCACCTGCGAAGAAGGCACCTGCGAAGAAGGCGCCCGCGAAGAAGGCTCCGGCCAAGAAGGCACCTGCGAAGAAGGCGCCCGCGAAGAAGGCGCCCGCGAAGAAGGCACCTGCGAAGAAGGCACCTGCGAAGAAGGCACCTGCGAAGAAGGCACCTGCGAAGAAGGCTCCGGCCAAGAAGGCTCCGGCCAAGAAGGCACCTGCGAAGAAGGCACCTGCGAAGAAGGCTCGCTGAGCCGTCTCCTCCTCGGGGTGTAGGGCGGGGGCCGGCTCGGAGCCGGCCCCCGCTCCACCACTCCATTCGGGTGGCGGTCGGTCGCGGACCCGACGATCGGGCCACACGCGATCGATAGAGTCGTCGCGTGCGAATCGCCACCTGGAACATCAACTCGCTGAAGGCTCGCATGGAACGGGTCGAGGCTTGGCTCGCCGACGTCGCACCCGACGTGGTGTGCCTCCAGGAGACGAAGCTCGCCGACGCAGCCTTCCCTGCGTTGTCGTTCCAAGCTCTCGGCTATGAGAGCGCGCACCACGGCGAAGGCCGGTGGAACGGCGTCGCCATCTTGTCCCGCGTCGGGCTCACCGACGTGGAGACCGGCTTCGGTCCCGATGATCCCGATCCTGAGGCCCGCCTGATCTGGGCCACGTGCGGCGGCATCCGGGTGGCATCGGCCTACGTTCCCAACGGTCGTGCGCTCGACCACGACCACTACCGCTACAAGCTGGACTGGTTGGCCAACCTGAGAGCCCAGCTGGACCAGGGCTACGACCCCACAGAACCGGTGGTGGTGGCGGGCGACTTCAACATCGCGCCCACCGACGAAGACGTGTGGGACGCGTCGAAGTTCGTCGACGCCACGCACACCAGCCCACCGGAGCGAGAAGCGCTGGCGAAGATCGTCGACTGGGGCCTCGTCGACATGTTCAGGCAGGTCCGTCCCGAGCCGTCGCTGTTCAGCTGGTGGGACTACCGCGCCGGTCGGTTCCACAAGCACGAGGGCATGCGGATCGATCTGCTGCTCGGATCCGATCCGGTGGCGGAGAGGGTGCGGTTCGCCACCATCGACCGAAACGCCCGCAAGGGTCAGCAGCCGTCGGATCACGCACCGGTGATCGTCGACCTCGCCGACTGACCTGGAGCAGAGGAAGCACCGTGACCGATCAGCCCCAGCCACCCGGATCGACCGACGCACCCATCGACGTGCCCATCGGCGTGCCGGCCGTCGACTTCGCCGACATCGACTACACCCCGAGGCTGCCCGCCGACGCCGACCCCGAACGCCTGGAGATCGTCACCCAGCGGCTCCGATCCGGTTCGCTCGAGCTCTCGCCCCGACGGGCTGGCCTGAAGCGCCTCGCCGATGCGGCCCGCTCGCTCACCGACGCGCTGGTCGGCACCGATGCCCCCGACGCCGTGATAGCCGACGCCGCCGCCCGGCTGGAGGAGGTGGCGGCCCTCTTCGACGAGCACAACCAGTCATCGGTCTACGGGTTCAGCGAGATGGCGATCTCGGGTGGCAACGCCGATCCGATGTTCGATCACAGCCCCATCCTCGGCATCGCCAACCCGGTGGCGCCGCCGATGCACCTCTTCGAGGAAGACGGCGTGGTGGTGGGCACGGTCACCTTCGGCCAGTCCTACGAGGGTCCTCCCGGTTGCGTGCACGGAGGCTTCGTGGCCGCGACCTTCGACGAGATCCTGGGCGCAGCTCAGTCGCTGTCGGGAGCGCCGGGCATGACCGGCACGCTCAAGGTCCGCTACGAAGCGCCCACGCCGTTGTTCCGCGAGCTCCGGTTCGAGGGGCGCCTGGCCGGCGTCGAACGCCGGAAGATCTTCACCGAAGGCGTCTGCATGGTCGACGGTCAGGTGACGGCGCGCTCCGAGGGCATCTTCATCTCGCTCAACCCCGGATCGTTCCTCGACCTCATCGCGGCCCGCGAGGAAGCTCAGGAACAGCAGCGCTGACCTTGCGAGCGGTCATCGGCGGCTAGTGCCGGCTAGTGCGCCTGATCGTGTATCCAGCGGTCGACCAACGGGGCTTCGGCCATCAGGTACTCCTCGAGCCCGGAGACGATCGCCTTCTCCACCCGTCCCGCCACCAGCAGGGCCTGGACCTTGAGGTCGCCGCTGATCGTTCGGGTGGTGCCTCGCGGGCCCTCGCCGATCTGGAAGCGCCCGGAGCACCGCAACCGGTCGGGGTAGTGATCGGGCAGGAGCCGGAACCGTGCGGTCCTGGTCTGGTGGTCGTGTTCGGTCTCCTGGACCCAGCTGAGCCGATCGGGATCGACCACCGCGGTGACGGCGGCCGGGAGGTCGCCGGTGAAGTTGAACTGCACCCGTAGGCGTCTGGCCGGCACGTCGTCGTGGGCGAGGACCTCGATGCCGCCGAGCTTCGGGAGCCCCACCAGCTCCGGGTAGAGCGCGGGGTCTGCGTAGGCCCGGTCGACCTGATCGGGGGTGGCCGTGTAGCGCTGGATCAGTTCGAAGCGCATCCGACCTCCGGCTCGGTCTCGTCAGCGGGGAACGGATCCCGAGCCGACGTGGGATCCGACGATCTCGAGCAACCTAGCGCCGTGTTGCCGCCGGGCGAGGCGACCGAGGCCGGCCAGGCCGTCGAGGTCGTCGTCGGTGGTCGGGCGTGCGCTCGCCACCGCGTGGAGAGCCCGGTCGGACAGGACGACGGTGGGCCTCACCCCGGCCTTTCGGGCCTGCTCGGATCGCCACGACCTCAGGTCGGCCGAGATCGCGTTGGTGACGGCCAGCACGTCGCCGGCGTCGGGCCTGACCTCAGCGCCGGCCGACAGTCGCTCCCGGGTCTGAGCCAGAGCGGCCGAGGAGTCTGCTGCGGCGCGCCCGCCTCGCTCGAGGTGTCCGATGGCGTCGCGCACCTTGGTGAGCAAGGGCGACGGCACTCGATCCACCGGGTCGGTGGTGAAGGTCCGCTGCTTCGCCCACGAGCACCGCAGCACCTCGGCGGCGCGGGTGACCGCCACGTAGAAGAGCCGTTCCTCCTCGGCTCGGGCCTCGGCGGTTCGGGCGTGGGAGATCGGGACGTAGCCGTCCTCGCAACCGGCGATGTGGACCACGTCCCACTCGAGGCCCTTGGCCGAGTGGAACGAGGCGATGGTCACGGCGTCGGCCGATGCGGGACCGTCGTCCAACAGCACGGCCCGCAGCCAGTTGGGGAACGAGTCGGTACGGGCTCCCGACTCCATCGCCAGCAGCTCGCGTCCGAGCCGGACCACCTGCTCGAACGCGTCGATCCGTCTACCGACCGCCGTGTCAGGTAGCTCGTGCCGGCCGTCCTCGCCGTCGGCATCCTCGCCGTAGGCGCCGAGCAGCTCGGCCCGTTGGCGGGCGACGCTCTCCTCGAGGTCGTTGATGGTGGTGACCAGTGGCTCCGAGAGGCGGTCGAAGCGCTGGAGCAGATCCCCGACGTCGGGCTCGTCGAGGAAGCGGTTGGCGCCCCTCACCCGGTAGGGGATCGACGCCTTGCGAAACGCCTCCGCGAACAGGGTGGTCTGCGCGTTGGTGCGGACCAGCACGGCCTGGGACGACCACGGGCGGCCGGGACGGTGGTTGTCGCGAACGGCCCGAGCGACGCCGTTGGCCTCGTCGACATCGGACTGGTAGCCGACCACCACCGGCGGCGGCCCGTCGGCGCGATGAGCCCCGATGGGGCGTCCCCCGATGATCGCCGAGGCCACGGCCAGGACCTGGGGGGTGGACCGGTACGAATCGCTCAGCTCGACCACCTCCGCCCCCGGGTGGTGCTCGGCGAAGTCGAGGAGGAACGACGCGTCGGCGCCGTTCCAGGAGTAGATCGCCTGGTTCGGGTCGCCCACCACGCACAGGTCGGTTCGGTCGCCCATCCAGGCCCTCAGCAGCCGGTCCTGGAGCGGGTTGACGTCCTGGTACTCGTCGACGAACAAGTGGCGGAACCGCCATCGCTGAGCCGCCGCGAACGACGGGTCCCGCTCCAGCCGGGCCGCGCACAGCAGCAGGAGGTCGTCGAAGTCGACCAAGCCCCGCTTGCGCTTCTCCTGCTCGTAGCGGAGGTACCAGCCGGCAACCCGCTCCGGGTCCACCGGCGGACGTCGGCGGGCTGCGGCGGCGGCCGCCGCGTACCCGTCGGGCGCCACGAGCCGTGCCTTCGCCCACTCGATCTCGGCCGCGAGGTCTGCGGGGCGAACCCGCTTGGTGTTCCCGAGGATCCGGCCGAGGATGCGGCCCTTGCGGTCGAGGAGGGTCGGAGCGGCCTTCTGCTCCGACGCCCAGATCGTCCGGAGCTGGGCGTAGGCGAGCGCGTGGAACGTACCGGCGGCAGGAAGATCACGCAGTCCCATCTTCCGCAGGCGACCGTCGAGCTCAGCGGCAGCCTTGCGGGTGAACGTCACGGCGAGGACGTGGCGGGCGTCGGCGGTACCGGTGGCGCAGCGGTGGGCGATGCGGCGGGTGAGCACCCGGGTCTTGCCGGATCCGGCCCCGGCCAGGATCGCCAGCGGCTGGGCGTCGGTGGTGACGGCCAGCCGCTGCGCGGGATCGAGCCCGTCGAGGAGGCGGTCGGGGTTCACCTCCAGCATGGTACGGGTCGCCCGGCTGGTCGTGATCGCCAGGTTCCCGCAGGTCGACGGGTCAACGGTCGTAGGCTGGCCCCGTGGCCTACCCAAGAGATCTGCTCAACCAGGGCGAGAAGCTCGTGCTCGACCTGCGTCCTCACTGGCTGTTCCTGGTCCCGTCCGGGGGAGCGCTGCTCGCAGCCATCATCGGCAGCCTGTTGATCCTCGTCGGTTGGAGCCCAGATGGCACGGTTGGCTCGATCATGCAGATCGTGTGCGCCATCGCGGTGGTGGGCACCGCTGGCTGGTTCGGGCTCACCTACCTGAAGTGGAGCACCACCAACTTCGTGCTCACCAGCGACCGCCTCATCAGCCGGGTGGGGATCGTGGCCAAGGAGGGCCTGGAGATCCCGCTGGAGCGGATCAACACGGTCTTCTCCAGCCAGTCGGTGTTCGAGCGCATCGTCGGAGCGGGAGACCTGGCCATCGAGTCGGCCGGCGAGCGCGGCACCCAGCACTTCACCGACATCCGCAAGCCGGCGATCGTGCAGAAGGAGATCTACATCCAGATCGAGAACAACGAGAACCGCAAGTTCGATCGGATGCGCGGCTCCGGTGCGGCTCCCGGTGCCGTCGATCCCACCCTGGTGCAGGGCGGTCAGTCGATCCCCGAGCAGATCGAGAAGCTCGCCGAGCTTCACCAGCGCGGCGTGCTCAGCGACGCCGAGTACCAGCGCAAGAAGGCCGAGCTCCTCGATCGCATGTGAGCCGGGCGGCCGAACCCGTCCCACCCCGATCGCGTGGGCACGACGGCTGCTCGTAGCCGGTCGTATGCCCACACGATCCGTCGGTCGTCGGTAGGTGTTCGACGGGGACGGCCCGGGCTGGATCAGTCGGTCACGGCCTGGGCCTGTTGGACGGCCAGGTCGAGCGCGGTGCTGCGGATGATCGGTGGGAGGGTCCCCGACTGGCCGTTGGTGGCCACCCACGTGAGCGACCAGACGACGGTGACGGTGAGCGTGTACCGCCCGTGTTCGTCGTAGGCCCCGGAGCAGTCGCTGTGCTGCCCCTTGTAGGAAGCGCTCTCGTCGTAGGGGATCCCGGCGCCGCTGCACGTGAACCCGGTGCCGTCGCCGAGGTCGACCTGAACGTCGCCCGGCGTGGCGGTGAGGGTGGCCGACAGCCCGGGGATGGATGCGGTGGCCGACACCGGCTCGTGGTTCGTCGACCACACCCACACCGGCACCCCCACCAGCTGGGTACCGCCGTGGGG
>JAAZBK010000266.1 GCA_012513855.1 Acidimicrobiales bacterium | reverse complement strand
TCCTTGTCGGCGTCGAGGATCGCCACCAGCGACACCTCGGGGAGGTCGAGACCCTCGCGCAGGAGGTTGATGCCCACCAGCACGTCGAACTCGCCGAGCCGCAGGTCTCTCAGGATCTCGATGCGCTGGACCGTGTCGACCTCGGAGTGGAGGTATCGCACCTTGACGCCGAGCTCAAGCAGGTAGTCGGTGAGGTCCTCGGCCATCTTCTTGGTGAGCGTGGTGACCAGCACTCGGTCGCCCTTGGTGACCCGCTGGTCTATCTGCTCCAGGAGGTCGTCGATCTGGCCCTTGGTGGGCTTGACCACGACCTCGGGGTCGATGAGACCGGTGGGCCGCACGATCTGCTCGACGACGTTCGTGGAGACCTCGAGCTCGTAGTCGCCAGGGGTGGCCGACAAGAAGATGGTCTGACCCACCCGCTCCATGACCTCCTCGAAGCGCAGAGGCCGGTTGTCGGCTGCCGACGGCAGGCGGAAGCCGTGCTCGATCAGCTGCTCCTTGCGGGAGCGGTCGCCCTCGTACTGTCCGTGGAGCTGCGGAACGGTGACGTGGCTCTCGTCCATGACCACCACGAAGTCTCGTGGGAAGAAGTCGATGAGGGTGCCCGGGGGTTCGCCGGAGCCACGACCGTCGATGGGCGCCGAGTAGTTCTCGATCCCGTTGCAGTACCCGACCTCCTGCATCATCTCGAGGTCGTACTGGGTGCGCATGCGGAGGCGCTGGGCCTCCAGGAGCTTGCCCTCCTCCTCGAACTGGGCCAGCCGCTGCTGGAGCTCGGCCTCGATGCGGGTGATGGCCGAGGTCATGCGCTCCTGGCTCGCCACGTAGTGGGTGGCCGGGAGGAACACGAACTCCCGCTCGCTCCGAACCTGCTCGCCGGTGAGGGGGTCGACCACCAGGATCCGCTCGATCTCGTCGCCGAAGAGCTCGATGCGAACGGCGGTCTCGTCGTAGGCAGGGTGGACCTCGATGGTGTCTCCCCGCACGCGGAACTTCCCCCGTGTGAGGTTCATGTCGTTGCGGTCGTACTGCATGTCGACCAGGCGGCGCAGGAGGCCGCGGTGGTCTATCTCCTGGCCGACCTCGATGTGCAGCATCTGGTCGCGGTACTCCTCACGGGAACCGAGGCCGTAGATGCACGACACCGACGCCACCACGATCACGTCTCGTCGGGTGAGGAGCGCGGCGGTGGCCGAGTGGCGGAGGCGGTCTATCTCGTCGTTGATCGACGAGTCCTTCTCTATGTAGGTGTCGGACGCGGCCATGTAGGCCTCGGGCTGGTAGTAGTCGTAGTAGCTGACGAAGTACTCCACCCGGTTGTTGGGGAAGAACTCCCTGAACTCGCCAGCCAGCTGGGCGGCCAGCGCCTTGTTCGGCGCCAGGACCAGGACCGGACGCTGGATCTGCTCGATCACCCAGGCGATGGTGGCGCTCTTGCCGGATCCGGTGATGCCGAGCAGCGTCTGGAATCGCTCACCGCCCTCGATGCCCTCCGCCAGGGCCGCGATGGCCGCCGGCTGGTCGCCAGCCGGACCGAACGGCGACACCACCTCGAACGGCGTGCGGGCGCCTGGTTCGTCTGCCGCTACGGCGACTCCGGTTGAGGTCTGGGACGGATCGGAGGCCATGTCGTCAGCATACGGAGGGCGTATGACAGACGGTCCGCCCGTTCCGGTCAGGCTCGGGTCTGCTCCCGCAGGGTCTGGATCCACTCCCAGGCCCGGTCGACCGCGGCATCCAGGTCGTCGGGAGTTCCCGAGTTGTCGATCACCAGGTCGGCGCGTGCGACGCGCTCCTCACGCGTGGCCTGGAGCGCCATCCGGGCCCGGGCGTCGTCCTCACGCACGCCGCGGTGCTCCACCAACCGCCGGACGGCCAGCTCCGGGTCGACATCGACCACGATCGTGGCGGCCATGTCGGAGCGGCCCGATTCGACGAGCAGGGGAACGTCGAGCACCACCACGTTCCCCGAGGACACCTCGGCCTCCAGCCGCCGGGCGATCTCGGCGCCGACGGCAGGGTGGACGATCCGGTTGAGGTCGCCGAGCGCTTCGGCGTCGGAGAACACGATGTCGGCCACGGCCTGGCGGTCGAGGCTGCCGTCGCCGGTGAGGATCCGGGATCCGAACCGGTCGACCATCGCCGCCAGGACGGCCTGGCCCGGTTCCTGGAGCTCGCGGGTGATGGCGTCGGCATCGATCACCACCGCGCCGTGCTCGGCGAGGCGCTTCGAGACGGAGCTCTTGCCCGAGCCCATGCCGCCGGTGAGTCCGATGAGTAGCACGGCGGGACAACCTAGCGGTCCTCGCCGCCACCACATCTCCGTTGGACGTCCCCGACGACGCTCAGGTCGTAGGGTTTGTCCGATGGCGATCATCGAGGAAGACCGCCCAGCCGAGCTAGGGCCCGACGATGCGACCATCGGCGCAGCGCTCCCACCGCTGCGCCAGCACGACCTCGTCGCCGAGTTCCGGCCGGCCGTCCTCGCCATCCGGGCCGGCACCACCATCGTCTCGGTGGCGATGGCCGCTCCCGCGTTCGTGGACCGCGACTGGAACGTCATCGCATGGTGCGTCGTGATCGCGGTCTACAACGTGTTCCGGCTCATCTTCCCGGTCAAGTACGTGTCGACCGACACCCCGAGCCTCCTGCGGGTCCTGGGCGAGGTCATCCTCCACGTCCTGGCGGTGTCGGCCACCGGGTACTGGGAGTCCCCGCTGGTCTTCGCCCTCATCACTGCCGTCATGGTGGCCGGCTTCGCCCGGGGGTTCGGCTTCGCCCTCCGCGTCGGCGTGGCATCGGCGCTGGCCGTGTCGATCCCCACCTTCTTCGGCAGCGAGTTCGTCGACACGGAGACGGAGCTGCGGAGGGCGGTCCAGTGGACCGGCGAGCTGATCCTGGTGGCCCTCCTGGCCGGATACGCGCGCCGGGTCACGGTCGAGGTCGACCGCAAGCACAACCTCGCGCTGGACCGGCTCGGGCGCCTCACCGACGCCAACCTGTTGCTCCACTCGCTGCACCAGGTCACCCAGACGTTGCCCGCCTCGCTCGACGTCGACGACGTGCTCGACTCCACCATGAGCCGTCTGCGCGACCTGTTCGACTACGACGGAGCCACGCTCTTCCTGTTGGAGGAGACCGAGCGGGTGTGGGCCGTGGCCCGCTGGGACGGGCCCCGTCCGGCACCCGTCTACACGCTCGACACGCTCCCCACCATGGTGGTCCAGGCCCTCGACGAGCGGGCGCCCGTGATGGTGGGCAAGATCCTCCCCACCCGGCCGGGCGTCTCCGTCGAGATGACCTCGGGCCTGTACGCGCCGCTCCTCGCCCGCAACCACCTGATGGGGCTGATCGCCCTCGAGCACGCCGAGCCGCACCACTTCCGGGCCCGCGACCAGGACCTGCTCCACGGGTTCGTCGAGCCTGCCGCGCTGGCCATCGACAACGCCCGCTGGTTCAGCCGGCTGCGGACGGTGGGCGCCGACGAGGAGCGCACCCGCATCGCCCGTGATCTGCACGATCGCATAGGCCAGTCGCTCGCCTACCTGGCCTTCGAGCTGGATCGGATCGTCAAGACCAACGCCAAGGGCGACGACGTGACCAAGCAGCTGGAGCGCCTCCGCACCGACGTGCGAGGGGTCATCGGCGAGGTGAGGGACACGCTCTACGACCTGCGCACCGACGTCACCGACGATCAGGACATGGGCGGGGTGCTCCGCGAGTTCCTCGATCGGGTCGAGGCACGGAGCTCGGTCGAGATCCGGCTCGACGCCCAGTCGTCGGGGAGGCTGCCGTTGCTCCAGGAGCGTGAGCTCTGGCGGATCGCCCAGGAGGCCGTCACCAACGTCGAACGCCACGCGAGGGCCACGAAGGTGGCCGTCACCTGGCGCTCCGACGGTGCGCGCGCCGTCCTGATCGTGGCCGACGACGGCATCGGGTTCCCAGCGGGCAAGGTCGGCCGGCTCGACAGCTACGGCATCATCGGGATGCGAGAACGGGCCGCGAGCATCGGCGCGGCGCTCGACATCGTCAGCGAGGAAGGCGTCGGCACCACCATTCGCTGCGAGATCCGCGCCTGACCGCCATCCGTCCAGAACCACGCCTTGGACCACTGAGGTCACGCAGCGGCGTATCTCCCGGTAGATTGGGTCGAAAGACCCAGGTGCCGTGATGTTCGGGCGTCGTATCGACTGCCCAGGGAGAAGTAGATGACCGTCCGACTGATGCTCGCCGACGACCACCGCATGCTGCGTGAAGGGCTGCGGCGGAGCCTCACCGAGGACGGGTTCGAAGTGGTGGGCGAAGCGTCCGACGGCGAGGAAGCCGTGCGCATGGCCGGCGACCTACGTCCAGACGTGATCCTCATGGACGTCACCATGCCCGATGTAGATGGCGTGGAGGCCACCCGCCGGGTGCGCCGCCTCTACCCCGACATCCAGGTCGTGATGCTCACCATGCACGCCGACGAGTCGGTCATCGCCGAGGCTCTGCGGGCCGGCGCCGCCGGCTACCTGGTGAAGGACTGCTCGATCGACGAGATCGCCTCGGCCGTCCGCATGGCCGCCAACGAGGAGTCCGACCTGTCCCCGGCGCTGGCCGGCGCCATGCTCAGCGAGGTCCGCAAGATGACCCCGGAGCCGGCCACCGAGGACTCCGACCGCATCGTCACGCGACGCGAGATCGACGTCCTGCAGTTGATCGCCGACGGCTGCTCCACGCCCGAGGTGGCCGAGCGGCTCT
>JAAZBK010000265.1 GCA_012513855.1 Acidimicrobiales bacterium | reverse complement strand
AGTGGGATCAGCCCTCGCCGGTGGTCTCGGGACCGTTGGCGCCGTACGGCGTGAGCTGAGCGGGGTTCTCGGCGGGGAGGGCGGCGTTGAAGTCGATGATCTGCTGGGGCACCGGCTTGTAGTCGCGGGCCACCAGGGAGAGGTAGAACGCTGCCGGATCCACCGAGGCGAGGTACTGGGCCGCACGGGTCGGCACGATGACGGTGATCAGGCCGGCGTCGCGGGCCGCACCGGTGTCGGCGGGAGCGAGGCTCGACGATTCGCCATCAGCCGCCACACGGGCGGTCCCCGCCTGAGGCACGGTGTTCTGGCCCACCGCCAGGACCTCGACCTTCTGGTAGAGGTAGCGGGCCTGCTGGGCGAAGAGGATGTCGTCGGTGTTCACGTCGTCCGGCAGCGGCGCCGTGGCGTTGAGGTCCTCGACCTGGGTGATCATGATGTTGATGTAGTCACCGGGCTGGAGAAGGCTGGCCACGCCTCGGACCTGATCGACCTGGATGGTGATGGCCGCCTGGTCCTCGTTGTTGATGCGGGTGAGCCGCTCCGAGAACGACTGGCGGGCGTTCGGGTCCGACGGGTCCACGAACATGTCGTTCAGGACGACCTGGTTTGCTGACAGGGCGTTCAACGCCACCTTGCCCGCGATGTCCTGGGGGTTGTTGATGGCGTTGGCCGGCACCGCCTTGCGGGGGATGCTGTCCTTCTTTATGTACGCCTGAGCCTCGTTTCCGCTCGTGCCACGGGCGATCGGCTGATCGACGAGGTAGACCGAGACGAGTTCGGCGTCCTTGGCCACCTTCTCCTCGACGTTGTTGACGTAGTTCCAGACCAGGAACGCGCCGAGGGCACCGACGATGATCGCAGCTGCGAGAATGAGAGTCCGGCGTTGGCTCACCGTGAAACCCCTTGGGTTGAGTGGATGGCCGACCACGGGGTGCGGTCGACCGGTTACGCTTCTCCGTCGGCCTGTGACCCCCCTGGGACAAGGGTTTCGGCCGGAATTTCTGAAACGGCCGCCAGCATCTGGCGCCGATCGCAGAGACCCCGCCGGAACCGGCGGGGTCTCTGCGTCTGACCGTTCAGGACATCAGGTCTGCGGGCGAGCCCGAAACCTCTCCGGATCGCCGTGGCCGCTGCGCCACGACGTCACCTCGTCAGGCCTCTCCGGCCTCGTCGGTGGCATCGTCCGCCACGACGTCGGCCACAACAGCGTCGGCCTCGCCGGCCTCGGCGTTGGGGTCACCCTCGAGGGCCTCGGGGTGCTCGGCGTAGTACTCGGCCCAGGCTTCTTGGGCCTCGGTCGACTCACCGCCGATGTAGTTGCCCTCGTCGTCGTAAGCGTGCTCGCCGAAGTGCTCCTGGTACTCGGCCGAGACCACGCCGCCCTCGGCGGCCTGCTTGATCGACAGGCTGATGCGCCGGCGCTGGAGGTCGAGGTCGATGATCTTCACCCACAGCTCCTCGCCGGGGGTGACCACCTGCTCGGGCAGGTCGACGTGGTGAGCCGACATCTCCGAGATGTGGACCAGACCCTCGATGCCGTCGCCGACCTGGACGAAGGCACCGAAGGGCACGAGCTTGGTGACCCGGCCGTAGACCAGCTCCCCCACCCGGTGGCTGGAGGCGAACTCCTGCCACGGGTCCTGCTGGGTGGCCTTGAGCGACAGGCTGATGCGCTCGCGGTCGAGGTCGACCTCGAGCACCTGCACGGTGATCTCGTCGCCCACGGCCACGACCGACCCGGGGTGGTCGACGTGCTTCCAGGAGAGCTCGGACACGTGGACGAGGCCGTCCATGCCACCGAGGTCGACGAACGCACCGAAGTTGACCACGCTCGAGACCACGCCGGAGCGGACCTCGCCCGGCTTGAGGTTCTCCAGGAACTCCTCGCG
This sequence comes from Acidimicrobiales bacterium, assembly GCA_012513855.1. Lineage (GTDB taxonomy): Bacteria > Actinomycetota > Acidimicrobiia > Acidimicrobiales > Iamiaceae > Aquihabitans. The sequence goes on along the minus strand of JAAZBK010000265.1, from coordinate 81 downwards.
CTGCTCCTTCTGGGCCTCCTCGAGCCAGGCCCGGCGGGACAGGACCACGTTGTTGCGGTTCTTGTCCAGCTCGATGATCTT
>JAAZBK010000264.1 GCA_012513855.1 Acidimicrobiales bacterium | reverse complement strand
GGATGTGGGCGCACCCCGGCAAGCAGCTCCTGTTCATGGGAGGCGAGCTGGCCCAGGAGGGCGAGTGGGACCACGACCGCTCGATCGACTGGCACGTCCTCGCCGACGGTGACCACGCCGGCGTGCAACAGCTCGTCCGCGACCTCAACCGGCTCTACGCCGATCACCCGGCGCTGTGGTCGGCCGACGAGTCTCCCGCCGGGTTCGAGTGGCTGATCGGCGACGACGCCGACCAGAACGTGGCGGCGTTCCTTCGGCGGGACCCCGGCGGCCACGACCTGGTGATGTGCGTGGCCAACCTCTCTCCGGTCCCCCGTCACCGATACCGCGTCGGGGTGCCACAGGTCGGGGTCTGGTGCGAGCTGTTGAACACTGACGCCGGCCACTACGCCGGCTCGGGGGTGGGCAACCTGGGTGGGGTGAACGCGGTCGACTCGCCGGCCCACGGTCAGCCGGCATCGCTGGAGCTGACGATCCCTCCGTTGGGAGTGGTGTGGCTCACTCCCGGGTGAGCTGCTGACCTACTCGATGATCGGGGTGGGGGTGACCACGCCCTCGTCGACCACGTCGCCGGCCGCACCCTCTTCGGGGGAGCCGGCGAAGCCCGGGTGCGCACCCGGCGGTACGTCGGCACCCCGGGGCAGCAGGCGACGAGCAGCCACCGAGGCCACCGCCACCGCGATGGCACCGACGATGGCCGCGTTGCTCATGCCGTCGACGAAGGCCTGCTTGGCGGCTTGGAGGAGCGCCTCGCCGTCGGGGCCCATGGCCGTGGCCACCCCGATGGCGCCCCCGAGACCGGAATCCACGTAGCCGGCTGCTTCGGCAGGCAGCCGCTCGACCAGCGGTGCGAGCTGGCCGGTGTACGTGGTGGTGAGCACCGAGCCCAGCACGGCGACGCCCAGCGCCCCGCCCAGCTCGCGGGTGGTGTCGTTCATGGCCGATCCCATCCCGGCTCGACCCAACGGCACCGACGCCATAATCAGGGTGGTCAGTGGCGTCATGGTGAGGGCCATCCCGGAGGCCAGCGGGATCACCGAGAAGTAGATGGTCCAGACCGGCGAATCGACGGTCATGAACGAGAAGGCGATCAGCCCCAACGACGTGAAGGCCAGGCCGACCGGCACCACCCCGTGGGCTCCGAACCGCTCGACGAGCTTCGGGACCTGGGGCGCCAGCGCCATCATCACGAACGCCATCGGGAGCTGGAACAGCCCCGACTCCAACGCCGAGTAGCCGAGCACCAACTGGAAGTACTGGGCCACCAGGAAGAAGGTTCCGAACATGGCGAAGAAGGTGAGCGAGATGCCGGCCGAGGCCACGCTGAAGCGACGATCGCGAAACAACGTGAGGTCGAGCATCGGGCTGGCGGTGGTGTTCTCCCAGATCACGAACAGCACGAGCGCCACCGCGGCGACGCCGAAGATCAGGAACGAGGTCCCCGACAACCAGCCGTTGTGGGGACCTTCGATGATCCCGTAGACGAGGGTCGACAGGGCCACGATCGAGAGCAGGGCGCCGATGAAGTCGAGCGGCTGGTCCTCGGGGTCCTTCGAGGTGGGCACCAGGATGGCCCCGACCACCAGCGCGATGAGGATGATCGGAAGGTTCACCAGGAACACCGAGCCCCACCAGAAGTGCTCCAGGAGGTAGCCCGAGGCGATGGGCCCGATGGCCGCGCCGCCACCGGAGATGCCCGCCCAGATGGCGATGGCCTTGGGCCGCTCGTGGGCCGGGAAGACGTTGGTGAGGATCGACAGGGTCGAGGGCATGACGAACGCCGCCGCCACGCCCATGACCGCTCGGGCGCCGATGATGCCGCCGGCACTGGAGGCGGTGGCGGCCAGGTAGGCGCCGACGAGGAACACCACGAGCCCGCCCTGCAGCGCACCCTTGCGTCCGAACTTGTCGCCCAGCGTGCCGGCGGTGAACAGGAGCCCGGCGAAGACGAGTGCGTAGGAGTCGACCATCCAGGCCAGCTGGCTGTTCGACGCGTCCAGGTCCAACTGGAGGCGGGGGATGGCCACGTTGAGGCTGGTGTTGCCGATGATGACGATCATCAGGCTGGTGCAGAGCACCGCCAGGATCGCCCACCGGCGCTCGTAGACGTGCGGGTCGATCTCGTTCTGATCGGGGGCCGGGGCGGCAGGGTTCTCTGGCGTGGTCGTGGACACGGGTGGTGACGTCTCGGTTCAGGAGTTGCGGCAGGTTCGCTGCTCGACGACCGCGGTGCTGGCACGTCGGTTCGGAGCGGCCCCGCATGTTACGGCCG
>JAAZBK010000263.1 GCA_012513855.1 Acidimicrobiales bacterium | reverse complement strand
GCCAGAAGCAGCGGGTGGCCATCGCCCGCTCCCTCGCCACCGAGCCGGCCGTGATGCTCTTCGACGAGGTCACCTCCGCGCTGGATCCCGAACTGGTGGGCGAGGTCCTCACGGTGCTCCGAGACATCGCCGAGGAGGGGCGCACCACCATGATGCTGGTGACCCACGAGATGGGGTTCGCCAGCGAGGTGGCCGACCGCGTGCTGATGTTCGACAGCGGTCAGGTGATCGAGTCGGGCAAGCCCAGCGAGGTGCTGAAGAACCCGCAGAACGAGCGCACCCAGGCGTTCCTCGGAGCGGTGTTCGAACACTGAGCATCGCCGGGACCGTGCTCGTAGGGTGAGCTCATGGCCTCAGGAGGGTTGGATCCCCGGGTGGTGGAGACCCACTCTGGCGTGGTCTTCTTCTACGGCGACCGGGCCTACAAGCTGAAGAAGCCGGTGGATCTCGGTTTCTTGGATTTCACCACCCTCGAAGCCCGGGGGGCGGTGTGTCGTAGGGAGGTCGAGCTGAACCGCCGGCTGGCTCCCGACGTCTACCTGGGTGTGTCCGACGTGCTCGACCCCGACGGCGAGGTGTGCGAACACCTGGTGGTGATGCGGCGGATGCCCGACGACCGGCGGCTCACGAAGCTGATCGAGGACGGCGAGGACGTGACGGCCCACCTCGACGCGCTCGCTCCGATGCTGGCCGAGTTCCACGCCGAAGCTGAGCGGGGCCCGGCGATCGACCGGGCCGCCGGGGTCGACGCGCTGGCGCAACGGTGGGCCGACAACACCGCTGAGATGCGGTCGTTCGGGGGATCGGTGCTCGACCTCGATCTGGTGGAGGAGGTCGACGCGCTCGCCTCCCGCTACCTGTCCGGCCGGCGACCCCTGTTCGAGCAGCGGGTGGCGTCGGGACGAGCCCGCGACGGTCACGGCGACCTGCTGGCCGACGACGTGTTCTGTCTGGCCGACGGGCCCCAGGTGCTCGACTGCCTCGAGTTCGACGACGACCTGCGCTACGAGGACGTGCTGGCCGACGTGGCGTTCCTGGCCATGGACCTGGAGCGGCTGGGCCGTGCCGACCTGGCCGAGCGGTTCCTCGCCGCCTATCGAGGCGCGTCGGGAGATGAGTGGCCCGCTTCGCTGGCTCACCACCACATCGCCTATCGGGCGCAGGTCCGGGCCAAGGTCACCGCCATCCGTGCCGAACAGGGCGATGCCGGCTCGGTCGAGCCGGCCCGGGCGCTGCTCCGCTTGAGCCTCGACCACCTCTGGAGTGGAAGGGTCCGGCTGATCCTCGTCGGCGGAGCGCCCGGAACCGGCAAGTCGACGCTGGCCGCCGGACTGGCCGAGACGCTCGGCGCCACCGTCGTGCGCAGCGACGTGGTCCGCAAGGAGCGCGCAGGGATCCGGCCCGACGAATCTGCGGCCGACGGCTTCGGGCAGGGGCTGTACGACGCCGAGTCCAAGGCTGCGGTGTACCGGGAGGTCGTCGATCGCGCCGCAGAGGCGGCCGGACTGGGCGAGACGGTGGTGCTGGACGCGGCCTGGACCTCTGAGGTCCACCGGGAGTGGGCCCGACAGGTGGGCGTCGACACCTCCACCGAGGTGGTCGAGGTCCGCTGCGTGCTCGATCCCGACGTGGCGGCGGTCCGCATGGCCGAGAGGGCGCGTCGGGGTGGCGATCCGTCCGACGCCGACGCCGGGGTCGCCCGGGCCCTGTCGGCGGAGACCGACGCCTGGCCCGAGGCCATCGAGGTCGACACTGCAGCTGCCCCCGACGACGTGGTTCGCACCGCTCTCGGGCTCATCGGTTGAGTGCGGTCCTCACGGTGGTAGTTAGGCTGCCTTCATGGATTCCCGAGGGCCAGAGCGCGCGACCGACTCCAACCTCCGGGCCGTCGACCTGTCGTTGGCCTACGAGCACCGGCTGATCGTCGAGGACCTGTCGTTGAACGTGCCCGACGGACGCTTCACGGTGATCGTCGGGGCCAACGCCTGCGGCAAGTCCACGCTGCTGCGCGGCCTGGCCCGCCTGCTCAAGCCCAAGGCGGGCAACGTTCTGCTCGACGGGGAAGACATCCATCGCCGCTCCACCAAGGAGGTGGCCACCCGCCTGGGGATCCTGCCCCAGCAGCCGGTGGCCCCCGAGGGCATCACGGTGAGCGATCTGGTCTCCCGTGGCCGCCACCCGCACCAGAGCTGGCTGCGCCAGTTCTCCAGCGACGACGAGACGGCGGTGGCAGCCGCGCTGGAGGCCACCGGCACCACCGACCTGGCCGATCGCTCGGTCGACGAGCTGTCGGGTGGCCAGCGCCAGCGGGTGTGGATCGCTCTGGCACTGGCCCAGGGCACGCCGCTGCTGCTTCTCGACGAGCCGACCACGTTCCTCGACATGGCCCACCAGGTCGAGGTGCTCGACCTGCTCGCGCGCCTGAACGTCGAAGAGCAGCGGACCATCGTGGCCGTGCTCCACGATCTGAACCTGGCGTGCCGCTACGCCGATCACATCGTGGCCATGAGCTGCGGTTCGATCGTCGCCGAGGGGGCGCCCGCCACGGTCATCACCTCTGAGCTCGTGCGCGACGTGTTCGGCCTGGAGTCCCACGTCATGGCCGACCCCCTCACCGGCACTCCCCTGATCATCCCGGTCCCCTCGGCCGCCGTCCGTCGCGGAGCGGTCGAGGCAGCCGTCCCCGCCTGAGCGACGCCCTTCGCTACGGGACCGTCGGGCTCAGGCGCCGTCGCCGGCGAGGGTCCAGCTGCGGCTCGCTCGGCGGTCGTTCCAGTAGTCGGCGAAGCGTCCGCCCAGGGCGACCAGCTCGTCGGGGGTGCCCGACTCGATCACCCGGCCGTCGTCGACGAACACCACGTGGTCGGCGTGGGCGATGGTCTGCTCGCGGTGGGCCACGATCACCACGGTGCGGGGACGGTCGGTCGAAAGTGCGTTGAGGAACGCCCGCTCGTTCTCGCTGTCGATGGCGCTGGTGGCCTCGTCGAGCAGCAACAGGGGAGCGTCCTTCAACAGCGCGCGGGCGATGCTGATGCGCTGCCGTTCACCTCCGGACAGGGCCGCGCCGCCCTCGCCCACCCGGGTCTCCCATCCATCGGGGAGGCGGGCCACGATCTCGTCGACGCGGGCCAGCTCGGCCACCGCGTCGATCTCCTCGTCGGAGGCGTCGGGCCGGCCGTGGGCGACGTTGTCGCGCACGGTCCCCTCGAACAGGTAGACGTCCTGGAAGACGATGCCGATCGAGGCCAGCAGCGAGGCGGGTTCGATCCCCCGTACGTCGTGACCGCCGACGCGGACGGTCCCCCCATCGACGTCGTGGAAGCGGGCGATCAGCGACAGGATCGTGGTCTTGCCCGCCCCGGACGGACCGACGATGGCGGTGGTCGACCCGGCGGGGACGCTGAGGTCCAGGTTCCGGAGCACCTCGTGCTCGGCGTGGGCGAAGCGCACCTGGTGCAGCTCCACCGCGGGTGGCTCGCCGCTGGTGTCGAGGGACACGGGGTCGGCGGCGACCGGGAGCGGCGGTGCGTCGAGGATGGCCGTGGTCTGGGTCACCATCCGGTCGAGAGCCTGGATGGGGCCGGCCAGGTCGGACGCCTCCTGGAACGGCTCGAGGTATCGCACCACCACCACGATCAGGGCGATGGCCTCGGCCACGGTGAGATCACCTGCCGACCAGCGCGACACGGTGGTGACGGCCAGCAGCAGCAGGGCTAGCTGACTGGCGATGGAGAAGATCACCTGGCCGGGGATGGACCAGCCGAGCAGTCGCAGGCCGGCGCGGCCCTCACGGCTGATCGCCTCACCGAGCGCGGTGCCCTCGGATCCGGCCCGGCCCGCACCCCGCAGGATGGCCTGGGTCCGGGCCAGTTCGACCACCCGCTGGTCGACGTCGGCGCTGGCGGCCGCGACCTGCTCGTCGGCCGAGCGCAGGAGGCGCACCGAAGCGGAACGGGCGAGCTGGAGCAGCGGGGCGCAGGCGATGGCCACCAGGCCAACCGGCCACGAGATCGGGAGGAGGAACAGGCCGATCAGGTACGGCACCAAGGTGGCGGTGAGGACCGGGGTCACCAGGTTCGACATGCCCGAGAACACCTGTTGGCCGATGCCCGAGAGCGTACGGCGGGCCTCGTCGGAGCGGTCGGGTGAGAGCCAGCCGAGCGGGACCTGCCCGAGCCGGTCGACCAGTCGCTCCAGCACCGACTCCATGAGGTCCCGACCCACGGCCATGCCCCGCCGGGCCGCGGTCATGTCGACCACCCAGCCGATCACGGTGAGGACGGTTAGCAGCCCGACCCACGGCCACGCGCCGGCCGGATCGGAGCTGAACAGCTCCCGCAGCAGCGGAACGAGGACGACGCAGGCGGCAGAGCGCACCGCTGCGCCCAGGATCACCAGCGCCAGATAGGGGCGCAGCACGCCACGCTGATCGGGCGGGAGGAGGGTGCTGATCCTGCGGATCATCGGCCCGCTCCCACCGCGGAGGCATCCCACATGGACGCGTAGCGACCGCCCTCGGCGAGCAGTTGGTGGTGGTTGCCCCTCTCGACCACCCGCCCGTGTTCGAGGACGACGATCTGATCGGCGTCGACGATGGTGTGGAGCCGGTGGGCGATCACCAGGACGGTTCGGCCGTGGGCCAGGCGCGACAGCGCCACCTGCACCTGACGCTCCGACTCGGGGTCGGCGAAGGAGGTGGCCTCGTCGAGCACCAGCACCGGCGGGTCGGCCAGCAGCGCCCTTGCGATGGAGATCCGTTGGGCTTCACCGCCGGAGAAGCGGACGTCGGACCCGACCACGGTGTCGTAGCCGCGCGGAAGCTGGACGATCCGGTCGTGGATGTTGGCGGCGCGGGCGGCGGCCTCGACCTCGGCATCGGTGGCGTCGGGACGGGCCAGCGCGATGTTGTCGCGCACCGAACCCTTGACCAGCCGGACGTCTTGGAACACGAAGCCCACCCGTCGCCGCAACTCGTCGGAGGGGAGCGAGCGGAGGTCTGTGCCCCCGATGGTGATCGAACCGGCGTTCACGTCGTGGAACCGTGCCAGCAGCGCGGCCAGGGTCGACTTGCCCGAGCCGGAGGGACCGACCAGCGCGGTGATCTGCCCGGCGGGGAGGTCGAGGTCGACCTGGTGGAGCACGGGCTGGCCCGGCCGGTACTCGAACTCGACCCCGCGGAACTCCACCGGCAGCCCGCGGGCGCCCGGTTCAGCGCCAGCGGTGGGCGTAGAGGCAGCAGCGTCGTCGCGGTCGACGGTCAACTCCGGCTCGGTGAGCGCCAGGCCGATCCGCTGGGCGGCGGCCACCGACTCCCGGTAGGAGACCAGCCCGTACGCCATGCCGAGCAGCTTGGGCCCGAAGGTGACCCCGAGGAAGAGGAACGACAACAGCGAGGCGGGGCTCAGCGTCTCGGCGGTGACGAAGAACGTGCCGACGGTTGCGATCAGCCAGAGGAAGGTGGTGGGCCGGGTGACCACCGCGGTCAGCGCCTTCTGGCGACCGAGCGGGACCTGCCAGCCGTCGAGGAACTCGGTGTAGCCGGCCAGCGTCCGGCGGAGGCCCGACGCCCCGTCGTCGCCGAAGGTCCGGACCACGGCCGCGCCCTCCAGGTAGGCCGTGGTCTCGGCTCCGATGCGCTTGGTCCAGCGTCCGTGCTCGGTGATCTGTGACTTGCTGTTGTTGGCCATCCGGCCCAGCAGCACCGCGTGCGCCAGCAGCGGGATCAGCAGGAAGAAGGCGAGTCGGGCGTCGACCACGAACAGGTAGATCAGCACCACCAACGGGGTGACGACGGCGGCGGCCGCGTCGAGGACGGCGTGGGTGACCAGGTAGTGGAGCGCCGCGGTGTCCTCCACCACCACCTGGCGGACGGCGCCGGAGTTGCGCTCCGTGAACCATCCGAGCGGCAACCGGCCGAGCTTGTCGACGATGCGCTTCTTCAGCGCCGCGGTGAAGCGGGCGTCGACCACGTGTAGCCACGACACCAGCACCGCGGTGAGCGTGGTGGCGATGCCGAGGATGACCAGAGCCGTGATCGCGAGGGACTTCAGCTCCTCTGGCTTCTGGCCGTCGAGCATGCGCCGGCCCAGCTCCACCAACAGGAGGAACGGCACCAGCTCGAGGATCGACAGCGCCGCCTGGCAGACGGCGGCGAACCGCAGCGTCCCGCGGACTGGTGCCAGCAGCTCGCTACCGGCCTGGGATCGCCAGCCCTTCTTCGCGCTGGCAGCCGGCGCCGGGGCCTCGGTGTCGTCGGGTCGGTGGGCGGAGCCGGTCGGTTCCACGGCCGGCGGAGCGACGTCATCGGAGGCGGCTTCCGATGGCGTCGACGGCCCGGAGGGATCCGACCTCTCCGAGGGGTTCGACGGGGCCGACATCGTGGGCACCGCAGCCTTGCCGCTGCCGGCCTTGCCGCCCATGGGCTTGCCGTCGATCCAGTACGGGGCCATCTTCATGTCGGCCTTGGGGAAGCCGTGATCGTCGCGAAGAGAGGCCTTCAGCTTCTTGATCGCCTCCTTCTCGGCCGCCGCCCACGCGTACCAGTCGGTCCAGTCGCGGGTCTCGACGGCGCGGGCCAGGGCGCCCCAGTCGTCGTCGTGACCAACCCAGTGCACCCGCAGGTTCGGGTGCACTGGCATCGGGGCCAGCCGGTCGTGGGAGTGGTGCTCCTCCAGGTAGAGCTCGATCGGCACGTGGTGGGGGATGGCCGCCACCACGGCCCGGAGCCCGGGAAGACCGGCCAGGTCTCCGAGCAGCAGGTAGCCCGCCGGCTCGACCTCGGGTGGCGTGAACTTGGTCGACGCCCACAGTGACGCCCGGATCTCGTGGCCGGGCTCGGCCGCCATGGCCCACGCGGTGGCAGGTCCGGGCGGGTGGTGGAGGACGAAGTCGAGCGAGAACGTACCGGCGGCCCGGTCGGCGTTCACGAAGGTGTAGGCCCGTTGCACCTCCCGGTCGGCGTCGCCCGGATCCGGAACCCAGATGCGAGCCCAAGAGGCCGGCTCGGGGTCGAAGCCATCGAAGGCTCTCGGGCTGTGGAAGTGGATCCGGCGGTACCCGGGGGTCAGGTCCTCGACGCCGGTGACCGTGAGCGTCTGGTCATCGACTCCGAGAGCGCGGATCATCGCGCCCTGGTACCCCCGGGCAGCCACCTTCAGCCCGCCGCGTTGGCCAGGGTGTCACCCAGCTCGTCGAGCGCCCACGGCAACGAGAGGGAGCTGGGCTGGTTGAGGGCGGTGGCCATCACGAAGTCGACCTCCACGACGGCGTCGTTCTGCACCGCGGTCAGCGCGTCCCAGCCGATCAGGTCGTTGGGGTCGCCGCCGTTGGCGAGGATGATGATCATGTCGGAGTCGAGCAGGTCGACCTGCTCGAGGCTGAGCTTGGCCCGGCCGGTGACGCCGTCGGCCGCGGCCAGCGCTTCGGGGTTGATGGTCAGGCCCAGTGCAGCGAAAGCCTCGGACGCGCCGTCCTCGGGATCGGCCACCACGTAGAGGGCGTCGCCGGGCACGTAGTTGACGAACGTGTAGGTCTTGCCGTCGAGTCCGGGCAGACCCTCGGCCCGCTCGGCCAGGTCGGCCTCCGCGTCGGCGATCACCTGGGCGGCCACATCGTCCTGGCCCGTGATCTGACCGGCCAGGACCACGAGGTCCTGCCAGCGCTGCACCTGTCGGTCGGGGTCGACGGCGCCGATGGTGGGGGCGATGCTGCTGAGGGCGTCGAAGCGCTCCTGGTCCTCGATCGAGTAGCTGCCCACGATGAGGTCGGGTTCGGCGTTGAACACGTCCTGGTTGTCGTAGGTGACGCCGTCGTACGGGATCTTGGTGGCCTCGGCCAGGCCGATGTCGAGGCCCTCCTGCCACGGGAAGATCCCGCCCTCGACGTAGGTGTCGGAGCTGACGAAGGCCGCGGGTGCGACGCCCACGGCCAGGAGGGCGTCGGTGAACTGCGGGTCGAGGCTGACGATGCGCTCCGGCACGCCGACCACCTCGGTGGAGCCGAACGCGTGCTCCACGGTGACGGTGCCCGAGCCTGCGTCGGCGCCGGTGGTCTCGGTGGCGCCGTCGTCGGTGGCGCTGGTGGGGCTGGTGGCCACGTCGGTGTCGTCGCCGTCTCCACCACAGGCTGCGAGCAGCAGGGAGGCGGCGATCAGTGCGGCCGCGGCGGCCGAGCGGGGAGAGCGTGTCTTGCGCATGGTTTGGGAGTTTCTGCCCGCGCGTGAGGCTCTGTCAACATCACTTATCTGGGTGGTTTAGGCAGCCCGAACTATCGTCGCAACCCGTGCCACCCACCACCGCGCCATCGACGACCCCTGCGTCGGAGCTGACAGGTGTGCCTGGAGAGGTGTCGGCCTCGGTGGCCGGAGGATCCGGCCACACGCGCGCCCTGGTGGTGGCAGGGTCGGCTCTGCTGCTGGCGGTCGTTGTGGTGGCGTCGTTCGTGATCGGCAGCCGTTCCATCCCCGCCGGCCACGTGTGGGACTCGTTCTTCGCCTTCGACGGCTCGCTCGACCACCAGATCGTCCGCGACTCACGGGTGCCTCGTGCGGTGGTGGGCGTGCTGGTGGGAGCGGCGCTCGGACTGGCCGGAGCGCTGATGCAGGGTCTCACCCGGAACCCGCTGGCCGACCCGGGGATCCTGGGGATCGAGTCGGGAGCATCTCTCGGCGCCGTGCTGGCCATCCAGACCATCGGGTGGACCGACCTGCGGGCCATCGTCTGGTTCGCGTTCGCCGGAGCGGCAGTCGCCGCCGCTGTCGTGACCCTGCTCGGGTCCAGCGGGCGGGGAGGGGCGAACCCGGTGAAGCTCGCCCTCGCCGGAGCCGCCGCCACCTCGCTCCTGACCTCGATCACCACCGGCATCCTGCTCTCTGATCCGGGCGCCCTCGACTCCTACCGGTTCTGGGTGGTGGGGTCGATCAACGGGCGAGACATGAGCGTTGCGGCACGCGTCGCTCCGTTCATCGTGATCGGGACGGCGCTGGCGTTCGCCTCGGCCCGCTGGCTGAACAGCCTGGCGCTGGGTGACGACGTCGCCCGAGGTCTGGGAGTGCAGGTGGTCAAGGCCCGGGTCCTCACCTCGGTGGCGGTGGTGCTCCTGGCCGGCGCCGCGGTGGCTGCTGCCGGGCCCATCGGCTTCATCGGCCTGGCGGTGCCGCACGTGGCCCGGGCCGTGGTGGGTCACGACTACCGGTGGATCCTCGGCACGTCGGTGCTGCTCGGGCCGGTCATGTTGCTCGGAGCCGACATCGCCGGCCGCGTCCTCGCCCCGGGCGAGCTCCAGGCCGGTGTGGTCACCGCGGTGATCGGGGCGCCGGTGCTGATCTACGTCGTCCGCCGCGCATCGCTCGGCGGTCTGTGATGAACACACCGGTCACGGGCTCATCGGCCGAAGGAGCTCCGGTGGCGGGAACGCCGCACACG
>JAAZBK010000262.1 GCA_012513855.1 Acidimicrobiales bacterium | reverse complement strand
TTGGGCCAGAGCTGGTGCTCGACCCGGTCAGGAACCGGCGGCGCCGGAGCGTAGGAGCACGTCGACCAGGCCCGATACGGCGTCGAGGCTGTCGAAGAGGTTGCCGACCCGACTGTGGTCGCCGTCTATTCCGCCCATGAGCTCCAGACCCAGGAACAGCGAGGCCAGGGCGTAGGCGACGTCGCCCAACGGGACCATCGACGCCAGCGGCGTGTCGGCCACCACCCGGGCCAGGGCCTCCTCGACCATGGTGGTCCACTCCTGCATGCCGTCGTACAGAGCAGCGCCGAGGTCTGGTGACGATGCCGCTCCCGCCAGCAGCTGGGTGAGGTCGGAGATGGTGCCCTCAGCCATCTCGGCGTCGTGGATCTGACGGCCGACCGACACCAGCTCCTTGAGGGTGGAGACGTCGGCCAGGCGGTCCTCGTAGAGCCGCGCCCGGCGTTCGCTGTCGTTGCGGGCCACAGCCTGGAGGAGCCCGTCGACCGAGCCGTAGTGGTAGAAGACCAGCGCCTGGTTCAGGTCGCCGTGGCGGGCGATGGCCCGGGCGCTCACCCCGGCGATGCCCTCGTCGCGCAGGCAGGCGCGGGCCGCGGCCAGCAGCTTCTCGCGGGTCTCGACGCCCGAGGCCGCCGAATCCTTGCCGGCTCGAGTGCGGCTCGACTTCGCGGGGGTGCGCTTGGCTGCTGACAAGGGTCCGTCCAGGGCTGGGTTCGCACTCATCCTGGCAGACCTCCGGTGGCCTCTCGGCGACGTCGAACCGATCGGACCACGGCCCGCACCAGGAGCGTGGGGACGGTGACGGCCAGCATGAACGGTGCGACGACGGCGACGACGATGACGGCGAACCAGGCGAAGATGGCGAGGTAGCGGAGGTACACCATCGCGGCGGACTGAACCGGCGCCGGGACGCTTTCGAAGCGCCACGGTGGCGGCCCCTTGAACAACCAGATCGACGCGAGGACAGCGACGTGCAGCCCCGCCACCAGGGCGACGCCGATCACGAGCGGCCGGAGGGCTGCCCACGGGCTGGGAACCGGGGCGGGTCCAGGCTGAGGGGCGAGCGGAGGCGGGGGCCGGTGGTCCACCGTCAACTACCCGTCGCTGCGGGATCGAGGCGGTGGACGCAGGTGTCGCCGGTGCACCGCGGGGGACCGATGCGGCGGCCGAGCCGGTCGCGGTTCGACGACACCAGGTGGAAGAACGCCTCGGCGGTGGGCGCCACCATCGGCTTGCTCAGGCGCCACGACCAGTCGCGGTAGCGCTCGGTGGCCCACAGGCACACGATGAACGCCGCCGGCCCGATCCAGGCGGAGCCGTCGTCGGCCACCACCACCAGCTCCGTTCCCAGCCAGGGGAGCTGGGGCAGGAGTTGGCGGGCCTGCTCGGCGTCGGCCTCGGCGAACCGCAGCGGCACCAGGGTCGCCTGTGCTTCCAGCCACTCACGGCAGCGGCGGCAGAGGGCGCAGTGGACGTCGTAGTAGACGGTGAGCTCCATCGGGATCCTCCAGCGTCAGGTGGTGTGGTCTTCGGGCCGGTCAGATCAGCTGGCGCCAGCTGTGCCCAAGCCGGGGACCGGGCCGGCGGGAGGCGGTGGTGGGGGCGGGGCGAACGTGCCGCGGGTGGCGCCGACGATCCGCTGCGGGGCCACCGGGGGAGCGAGCTCGGCCTGGCGCCGCCGCGCCCCGAGCTTGTGGAACACGTAGAGGTTGACGAAGTGCACGGCGGCCAGGCTGACGAGCAGGATCCCCAGCTTCTGGGCCAGGACCTCGAACGCCTCGGTGCTGGTGGCGGCGCCGTCCGACTTCATCATGAAGAACCCGTATCCGACGTTGACCATGGCGAAGCCGGTCACCAGGAGGTGGTTGACGGCCTCGGCCATCTCCGGGCGATCGGGGAACACGTCCTGGAGGAACAACGCACCGTTGCGGAACAGGGTGCGGGCGAGCCAGGCACACAGGACGACGGTGGTGATCAGGTAGGTGGCGTAGACGGGGACCAGGTAGTCGCTCATCGGACTTCTCCTCGTTGGGTTGGAGCATTCGCTTTGAGCGAATGCTTAGATGAACTGGATTGAGCATACGCTCAAGCCGTGGTCCGTTGTCAACCCCCTGGCTGGTCGGGGCTGGAAGTGGGTTGGGGGCGGGTGGTGTCGTTGGGTGACGTCGTGTGCCCCGAACCTGGTGTGGTGAGAGGTTGGGGGCAGGTGGTGTCGTTGGGCGACGTCGTGTGCCCCGAACCTGGTGTGGTGAGCGGTTGGGGTGCGGGTTGGGGGCAGGTCGTGTCGCTGAGCGACGTCGTGTGCCCCGAACCTCGTGTGCGCCGCACCTCGGGCGCCCGAAACGTCGTGGGCCCGGAACTCGGGTGACGTCAGTCGATCAGGGCGGCTTCGCCGGTCTGGACCCGCCACAGCGCGGCGTAGAGCCCGCCGAGCTCCACCAGCTCCTCGTGGGTGCCGGACTCGATCACCTGGCCGGCCTCCATCACGTGGATGCGGTGGGCGTGGCGCACGGTGGAGAGGCGGTGGGCGATGACGATGGTGGTGCGGTCGGCCGACACCTTGGCCAGCGATCGCTGGATGGCGGCCTCGGTCTCGTTGTCGACCGCGGAGGTGGCTTCGTCGAGGATGAGGATCGCCGGGTTGCGCAGGATGGCCCGGGCGATGGTGAGGCGCTGGCGCTGCCCGCCGGACAACTTCTGGCCCCGCTCGCCGACCAGGGTCTCGTAGCCCTTGGGCATGGCGTGGATGAAGTCGGCCGCCTCGGCGAGGTTGACGGCCTCCTCCAGATCGGCGTCGGTGGCGTCGGGTCGCCCGTAGGCCAGGTTCTCGCGGACGGTCCCGTGGAAGAGGAACACGTCCTGGGACACGAAGCCCGTCGAGCCTCGAAGTGATCCGTAGGTGAGCTGGTCGACCGGGATCCCGTCGATGCTGATCTGTCCGCTGTCGGGTTCGTAGAGGCGCAGGAGCAGCTTGACCACGGTGGACTTGCCCGATCCGGTGGCTCCGACGATGGCGTGGGTCTCACCGGCGGGGACGTCGATGCTGAGGCCCTTGAGGACCTCGCCGGCCTCCTCGTCGTAGCTGAACCTCACATCGTCGAAGCGCACCGCGCCTGCCACCGGCGCCGGCAGCTCACGCGCACCCGGAACGATGTTCGGCTCGGCCTCCAGCAGGCCGAAGATCCGCCGGCACGACGCCATGGTCCGCTGGTAGTCGTCGAGGACCTGACCCAGATCGGTCAACGGCCACAGGAGCCGTTGGGTCATGTACACCAGCATCGAGAACACGCCGATCTCCATGTCGCCGCGCAGGGCCATGCGTCCACCCACGAGCAGCGTCGTGGTGAAGCCCGCCAGCACAGCCATCCGGATCAGCGGGTGGAACGCGGTGGAGTAGCGGATCGCCCGCCGGTTGGTGAGCAGGTAGTCGCGGCTGTCCCGGGCCAGCCGTTCCGCCTCGCGCTCCTCGGCGTTGAACGACTTGATGGTGGCGATGCCGCCGAGGGCGTTGGTGAGGGTGTCGCCGAGCATCCCGCCCGCGGCCCGGACGTCGGCGTACAGCGGTTCGAGCCGTTGCTGGTAGCGGAGCGAGCCGAAGATGATGAGCGGGATCGGCAAGAACGCGAGGAGCGCGAGGAGCGGCGACACCACGAAGAA
>JAAZBK010000261.1 GCA_012513855.1 Acidimicrobiales bacterium | reverse complement strand
TGGTCCCCTCGCCGTCGTACCCCATCCACATCTGGGGGCCGCTCTTCGCCGGGGCCGACGTTCGCGAGATCCCCATGGGCACCGGTGCCGACTTCTTCGAGAAGATCCAGGAGGCCTACGAGTACTCGTGGCCCAAGCCACGCGTGATCGTCCTGTCCTTCCCGCACAACCCCACCACCGCCTGCGTGGAGCTCGACTTCTTCCAGCAGGTGGTCGACTTCGCCCGGGAGCGCGACGTCGTGGTGGTGCACGACAACGCCTACGCCGAGCTCGGCTTCGACGGATACGAGCCCCCGAGCATCCTCCAGGCCGAGGGGGCCAAGGAGTGCGCGGTGGAGCTCTACTCGATGACCAAGTCGTACTCGATGGCCGGTTGGCGGGTGGCCTACCTGGTCGGCAACCGCGATGTCGTCCAGGCGTTGGCCAAGCTCAAGAGCTACCTCGACTACGGCACCTTCCAGCCCATCCAGATCGCGGCCACCGTGACCCTCAACGAGGACCCCGACCACCCCAGGGAGGTGCTGCCGATCTACCAGGGCCGTCGCGATGCCCTGTGCGACGGGTTGAACCGGATCGGCTGGGAGATCGAACCACCGAAGGGCACGATGTTCACGTGGGCCCCCATCCCCGAGCCCTACCGAGACATGGGCTCGGTCGAGTTCGCGTCGTTCCTGGTGCGGGAGGCCCAGGTGGCCACCTCGCCAGGAGTGGGCTTCGGCCCAGGTGGCGACGGCCACGTTCGCTTTGCCCTGATCGAGAACGAACAGCGGATCCACCAGGCCATCCGCAGCATGAAGAAGGTCCTCACCAAGCTGGGCTAGCCGGGGGTCCTGGCCAGGGGTCCTGGTGGACGTCGTGCTAGAACCTGTCCCATGGCATCAGCGGGTATCGGCGATGCGTCGGCGGAGCCAGATGCCGATCCGGCCCCGAACCCGCGAGGGTTCCTGAGCCACGGCGCGGTGTTGGCGCTGCCGGGATGCGTGCTCCTGTTCGCGCTGGCCTGGTGGGGCATCGGCCGTGATGCCTGGTTCGACGAGGCGTTCTCGGTAGCTGCCACCCAACAGCTCACCGAGACCTACGAGCGCACGGCCTACACCATGGCCACCTACTACGCGCAGCTGACCTTGTGGACCCAGCCGACCCTGGACCTGAGGTGGGTGCGCCTCCTATCGGTGGTGCACGCGGTGGCGGCCGTGGTCGCGCTGGGTGCCCTGGCTTCCCGGTGCTTCGGTCGCCGGGTGGCCGTGTGGGCGTGCCTCTTCGCCGGCGCATCTCTGATGGTGGTCCGCTACGCCCACGAGGCGCGGTCGTTCGCCTTCGTGATCCTCCTGGTGACCGTCGGTTGGCTGGCAACCGACCACCTGGTCGAGGAACCTTCCCATCGGGGTTGGCTCGCCTGCCACGTCATCGTCGGCCTTGCGTCTCCGCTCACCCACGGAATGGCGGTGTTCGCCCTGGCGATGCAGGCCGTCGCGCTGCTGGTGGCGGGCGCTGGTCGACGGGTCTGGTACGCCACCGCACCGGGTTGGGCGCTGGCGGTGCTCACCACCGGCTACCTCTACCGGATCGGTGGCTCCGACCTGGGAACCCCGCCCGTCGACACCGACCTGACGTTCGTGCGCGCCTTCCTCGGGGGGTTCCACGGCGGGGAGAGCTTCGAGCTCGCGGGGATCGAGCCTTGGCACGGCGTCTTCGCGGCGTCGATCTACGGAGCCGTGCTGTGCCTCGTGCGACTCCGCTCGGCTCCGAAGGGCCTGGACCGCTTCCGCGCCGCGCTCGCACCAGCGTGGGGCGTGGGCGGTATAGCGGTCATCTTGGTGCTCAACTCGGTGCGCCCGGGCGTGCACGTGCGCTATGCCGTGGCTGCGGCCCCCGGCCTGGCGCTGCTGTGGGCTCTGGCCACCGAGCACGTGCGCACCTGGCTGCTGGCCAGGCGGCAACCGCTTCGGCTGCTGGGGCGGGCGCCCCTGGCCGCGCTCGCGGTGCTCGTGGTCCTGCTAGCCGGCCAGGTCGAGTACCACGACGGCATCTCGAACCAGTGGCGATCGCTGGTCGAGAAGATCGCCGACGAGTCCGAGTTGGGAGACGGCGTGGCCGTGCCCGGGGCTCACCGAGCCGTCTTCGACGTGGCTTGGAGCCGGCTGGACGACCCTCCG
>JAAZBK010000260.1 GCA_012513855.1 Acidimicrobiales bacterium | reverse complement strand
TACAGCTAGGCGTACCCGGGGGAGTGTTGCTGCCCCTACGGTCTCGCCGTCACCTCCACATCTTCCCACGGGGCATCCTCGAGGACACCCGTGTCGGTGCGGCCGGCGAGTGTGTGCTCGAAGAAATCTGTGGTAGCGAAACGGATCACGTCGTGGGTCTCCTCGTCCTTGCCGGCCGAGGTCATCCCTGCCAGCGCCAGGAGCTGGTTCCCGTACGGGGCATCGGACAGGTCCGCATGCTTGCGGCCGGCCGCGGTGAGGTACCAGGCTGGCGCGCGGTTGGCCTCGTAGAGTGCGTGCTGACCCTCGGCGTATCGGGTGACCTCGTGTTCGGGCCAGTTCTCGGCCCGCATGTCCTCGGCAGGGCGGGTGATCCACAGTGCGGGCACGTCGAGTCCACGTTGGCTG
Source organism: Acidimicrobiales bacterium (assembly GCA_012513855.1). Lineage (GTDB taxonomy): Bacteria > Actinomycetota > Acidimicrobiia > Acidimicrobiales > Iamiaceae > Aquihabitans. The sequence goes on along the minus strand of JAAZBK010000260.1, from coordinate 2,063 downwards.
GCCGTGCGAGACATGGGTGCGTCCAGCATCGCGCATGCCTTCACCCGCTGGTCTGTGGCGCACCACTGCGATGTGGTGAGCCCACCGAGTGACAGGCCGAATGCGCCCACCTGCTTGAGGTCAAGCCGTTCGGCGATCTCCGTCGGCAGCCCGCCGGGCAAATCGCCCGAGGCTAGCCGGTCCAGGACGACGCGAGGATCCTGAGCGAGGTAGTCGGCGATCCCGTCGGGATAGGAGACGCCGTCGAGGGTTGGGGCAGGTGAGACAGGGTCGATGGATTGGTCCACCAGCGGACGCACCACCGTGCTGCCGCCATAAGGGATGCGTCGCCCATCTTCCAGTAGGGCGGACGACACGGTCCCGGGCTGGTCGATGCCGATGACCGCGAAGCCGCGCGAGACGAGTTCCTCTACCTGGACCGTGTTCGACTGCCGGTAGCCCAGGTTCCCCGTCAGCACGAAGACGACCGGGAAACTGCCCTCTGCGATGGGCGCATCGGTGAGTGCGTGGGTTTGGGCGAGGGAGAGGTAGCCGAGGGTGGCGTGGGGCAGGCGGACTGCATCCAGTACGCCAGCGAACGCCTTGGCATCGCGGACGTAGGGCTCGGTTGGGCCCTGAATTGCGGTGGTGGGGTACCAGACCTGCACGGTGAGTGTCCGGGGATGGTCGCCGCTGGTGAATATCTCCGGTCGGTTCTCGTCCACCACCGTGAATACCGTCGTCCCGATGTGGTGCGGACCGGTCGGCCTCGGTAGAAAGTCCAGACGGAAGCAGAAGATGGCAACGAGCGCCGTCACGAGGATGACGAGGCCGAGCATCGTGAAGATGCGCCGCGCGCGATGACCGGTGTGGTGTCTCATGCCGGGGTGCCGCCGTCGAGCTGCGAAGACATGAGCGCGGCGACCTGTTCTTCCACCATTGTCAGCATCTGTGCGGCACGTTCCGGGGTCCAAGGCCGATTCGGGTCTGGCTCGAGGTGGGACAGTAGGACGCCGACGAGCTGGCGTTCCGGATCGGACCAGCCCTGGGCGCGAGACTGCCCGAAGAGGGCCACCGTGGTCCGGTCGTCGAGCCATGTGGGCTCGGGCAGGGCTCGCACGACGATCCCGGTCATCATCGACCCCGCGGCACTGCCGAGGCGGTAGAAGCCATCGTCACCGGTCAAGGGTGGGGTCAGCCGGTAATCGAGCAAGGTGCACAGACGGCCGTACACCTCGGTTCGACGGGCGTTGAACTCACCTTCGGCCCTCTGCAGCGCAGCGGCCACCTCTTCGGCAACACGACCAGCCGGAAGGCCGGGGTGCGCGGCAGAGAGGGAGAGGAACGTGCGCCAACGGGGCGAGCCAACGACGCGGCGCACATCCGCGTCCACGGCCGCGCGTAGACCCTCGACGACGACGTCACGCCGTCCCTGCTCTGTCCCCAGGGTGTCCTGGTGCTCGGCGATGACCTGCAGGATCCTCGTCAGGTCGTCAGGCGTCTCGGGGATCAACGAGGTGCGACGGACCGTCTCCACGAGCACGTCCGCCAGGAAGTCGTCTCGAGTGGACCAGCGGCGGTACGCGGTGGCACGTGAGACACCGGCTTCCTCGATCACCTTCTCCATGCGGATGTTGTCCAAGCCCACGGACATGCCTTCCGCCTCGATCCGTGTGACGGCAACGTCGATCATGCGCTGCGCGCCGGTCGCACGTCGTTCGGGCGGGGCTGTCGCTGCCGATAGGCCGGGGCTCTGTGTTGCGCGAATCATCATGTGGCATAGTGTCTCACGCGCAGGTGCGACATGGTGTGTCATTTGATTGGAGCAGACATGAGAGCGAGATGGATGACGGCGGTGGGGGTCATCGCCGTGGTGTTAGTGGTGCTGACGGCGTGGGTGCTGCTTAGGCCGTCACCCCACGCCGGAGACGAGGCCAAGTTGGAGCGATCCTTTAGCGGCTCTTCCGGAATCAGAGTGCATTGATCCGATCCTGAAGCCGGCCGGAGTGAATGAGTGACCGCAAGATGTAGTGCTTGAGGTTGCGGAAGCCCAGGGCGATCCCGCGCAGGTGCTCGAGGCGGCC
>JAAZBK010000033.1 GCA_012513855.1 Acidimicrobiales bacterium | reverse complement strand
CCGGTCAGGCCGGAGGGGCCTCCAGCGGGAGCGGGGCGCACATCCCCTCGAGCTCGGCGATCTGGATGCGGTCGCGGTTCTCGTAGGTGATCTCGTTGGTGGGGTCGACCTGGACCTTGAACTCGCGGAAGGTCTGCTCCATCGAGTCGTAGGAGAGCAGCCGGCCCACGAGCGGATCTCCCAAGTCGAGGATCAGCTTGATGGCCTCGATGGCCTGGAGCGTGCCGATGATGCCGGGCAGCACTCCCAGCACGCCCGCCTCCGAGCACGAGGGGGCCAGTTCGGCGGGCGGCGGCTCGGGCACCATGTCCCGGTAGGTGGGGCCGTTCTTGGGGTCGAACACGGTGACCATGCCCTCGAACCGGAAGATCGAGCCGTGGACCACCGGGATGCCCAACTTCACCGACGCGTCGTTCACCAGGAACCGGGTGGGGAAGTTGTCGGTGCCGTCGACCACCAGGTCGTACTCCGACAAGATCGACATCACGTTGTCGGCGCCGAGGCGGACGTCGTGGGTGACCACGTTGACGTCGGGGTTGATCAGCGTCAGGGTCTTCTTGGCCGAGTCGACCTTGCGCTCGCCGATGCGGTCGGTGTTGTGGAGGATCTGGCGCTGGAGGTTCGAGGCGTCGACCACGTCCATGTCGATGATGCCGATGGTACCGACGCCGGCCGCCGCCAGGTACATGGCCGCGGGTGAGCCGAGGCCACCGGCGCCCAGGAAGAGGACCTTGGCCTGGAGCAGCTCCTGCTGACCGACCTCGCCCACCTCGGGGAGGAGCAGGTGGCGCTTGTAGCGGTTGCGCTGCTCGGCGGTGAGGGCGGCGGGCGTGACCCAGTCTCGACCCTCGTCCTTCCAGCGGTTGAAGCCGCCGACCACCGACACGACGTCGGTGTAGCCGAGCTCCTCCAGGGACTTGGCGGCGAACGCCGAACGGGTGCCGCCGGCGCAGTAGACGACCAGCGGGGTGTCCTTGGCCGGGACCTTCATCTCGATGGAGGTCTCCAGGGTGCCCCGGGGGATGTGCAGTGCCTTGGGCAGCGCCCCCTGCTCGTACTCGTCGGCCTCGCGGACGTCGAGGGTGATGGCACCGGGAGCGACGCGGAGGTCGTCGGCTTCGGCGGTGGTGACCTCTCGGATCTGGGCCTTGGTGGCGGTGAGCAGGTCTCGCAGGCTGGCCATGTCTCTTCCTTCGTGGACGTGGCGCCGGGGTTCGGCGTCGTGATCGCGGGGTCGGGTCGGTGACCGGTTCAAAAGGCTACCGGCTGGGTCAACATTCGATCCAGGTCGATCATTCCTTGCGCCACCCTTCAGCCGGCCGCGACCGGCAGCGGCCCGAGAGGAACAGGCCCCTCGCGGTTGACAGATGGCATGAACAGACATGAAAGTGCATGACAGCCTCCCCCGTGCACCAGTTCGGCCGGTCCCACCGGCCACCTCCATGGAGGACCCCATGTCCCTTCCGAACCAGTACCTCACCCTGCCCACCGACGTGATCCGCATAGAGCCCTGGCTCGACCCCGTCCTCGACAAGCTCGGCCACGACGCCCGATCCGCCTACGTCGAACGGTTCTGGCTCCCGATCCTCGGCCCCACCACCACCCTGTTCCTCCGACGGGTGGCCCACGAGCTGGAGAACCAGCCCAACGGCTTCGACCTCCAGGTGCTCCCCACCGCCAGCGCACTGGGCCTCGGGGTCAGCGGCGGGAGGAACACCCCGTTCCTCCGGGGCATGGCCCGCGCCGCGAAGTTCAAGCTCGCCCGCCTGGTCGGCCACGACACGCTCGCGGTCCAGGCCAAGCTCCCGCCGCTCACCCGGACGCAGATAGAGCGGTTGCCTGCCCACATCCGAGACGAACACGCGGTCTGGCAGGACGAGGCCCGCCGGACGCCCGACGTCGAGCAGCTCAGGAGGCGGGCCCGCCGCCTGGCGTTGAGCCTGGTCGAGCTGGGCGAGACGGACGAGCAGGTGGAGCAGCAGCTCCACCGCTGGAAGATCCACCCGGCGCTGGCCCACGACGCCCTGCGGTGGGCCCACGAACGGCGCGGAGCGGCACCGGCCGCCGCACCTCCGTCGAGCCGGCAGCCCGGGCCTCGACCCGAACCGCCGGCCGCGCCGCGCCCCGACCTGATCAGATCGTCGGGCGCACCCCGTTGAGCCAGGGTGGGCTGATCACCCTGACAGCTTCGACCACTTGATCAGGAGGTGGATGAGGGTGCGCACCCCGAAGCCGGTGCCGCCCTTGTTCACCTCGTCGTAGGCCGACGACGAGTTCGACGGGCCGGCGATGTCGATGTGGGCCCAGGGCACGTCGCCCACGAACTCCCGGAGGAAGATCGCGGCGGTCGACGCACCTCCGTAGGACCCCGTCCCCACGTTGCGCAGGTCGGCGATCTCGGAGTCGAGGCCGGCGCGCAGGTGGTCGGGCATGGGAAGCCGCCACAAGCCCTCGCCCCCCGCCACCCCGGCGTCGAGCACCTGCCTGGCCAGGTCGTCGTGGTTCGACATGACTCCGGCGGTCCGGTCGCCCAGGGCCACCATGCACGCGCCGGTGAGGGTGGCGATGTCGACGATGGCGTCGGGCTCCTCCTCGACCGCGAGCGAGAGGGCGTCGGCCAGCACCAGCCGTCCCTCCGCGTCGGTGTTGAGCACCTCGATCGTCTTGCCGTTGCGGGCGCGGAGCACGTCGCCCACCCGCGTGGCGTCGGGACCGAGCATGTTGTCGGTGAGCGGGATCCAGGCGGTGACCTCCATGCGGGGCGCTACCACCGGCAGCAGGAGCATGGCGCCCAGGACGGCGGCTGCCCCGGCCATGTCGGTCTTCATCGCCTCCATGCCCGAAGCGCTCTTGATCGAGAGACCGCCGCTGTCGAAGGTGATCCCCTTGCCCACCAGGGCAACCCGGGCCTTGGGCTTGGCCGAGTCGGCTGTGTGGTGGATCTTCACCAGGCGCGGCTGCACGTGCGACCCGCGGTTGACCCCGAGCAGTCCTCCCAGGCCCATCTCCTCGATCTCGTCGCGGTCGTGCACCTCGATGGTGAGGTGCTCCTCGGCGTCGACCAGTTCGGAGGCCCGGTCGGCGAAGGCTTCCGGCGTGAGGGCTCCGCCCGGGGTGTTGACGAGGTCGCGGACCAGGCCGACGACCTCGCCGATCCGGGCGCCCATCCTCACGCCGCTGGTGATCTTCTGCCCGCCGGGCGAGACCACCGTGACGCGCTCCAGTCGCTTGTCGGCCGGACGGGCCTTGTAGTGGTCGAACGCGTAGGTCCCGAGGCTGAGTCCCTCCGAGATCTCGGTGGCACCGTGGAGCCGCTGCTTGGCATCCAGCGCCAGCAGCACCTCGACCACGAGGTGCTGCTCGCCGGAACCGGCCTTGGCGATGGCCGCTCCCACCTTTCGGAACTCCCTGGGATCGGGCTCGGTGCCCAGGCCGACCAGGAGCCTGACGCCGTCGGTCGTGACGGCCCGGGTCGCCTGCCCGACCTTGCCCTCGAACCCGTTGCCGCGGAGGACCTCGGGATCCGCTCCGGGCGCGTCGTCGGCGATGGCCCCGGCCCGCACCCCGATCGCCACCAGAGGTTCTCCGTCTGCTGCATCGGGCTCGACCGACGATGAGGATCCGGCGTGATCGATGGTGACGTGGACGGGCATGGCGTGCCTCCTCGGGTTGCAGGGACTACCTGGCGACGAAGGCTAGGAGCCGCGCCGCGCACCGGCAGCGACCCGACCAGGCTCGGAAGCTGCACCACTCGCGTCAGGTGGCGGCCCGACGGTATGGTCACTCACGTGGCTACCTCTTTTCTCGATCTTCTGGCGGAAAAAGTCGTCGTGTACGACGGTGCGACCGGAACCTGGCTCCAGACCCAGGACCTGACGCTCGACGACTACGGCGGAGAGGCCAACGAGGGCTGCACCGACTACCTGGGGATCACCAGGCCCGACGTGATCGCCGCGCTCCACACCGCCTACCTCGAGGTGGGGGCCGACGTGGTGGAGACCAACACCTTCGGCGCCTTCGGCGTGCCGCTCGGTGAGTACGACATGACCGAGCGGTCCCACGAGATCGCCCTGGCCAACGCCCGCATCGCCCGCGAGGTGGCCGACGGCTTCTCCACGCCCGACCGCAAGCGGTACGTGGCCGGATCGCTCGGCCCCGGCACCAAGGCGCCGAGCCTCGGCCAGATCCGCTTCTCCGAGCTGCGCGACCACTACCAGGTAGCAGGGGAGGCCCTCCTCGAGGGCGGCGTCGACCTCTTCATCCTCGAGACCCACTTCGACCTGCTCGCGGTCAAGGCCGCCGTCATCGGCGTCCGTCGGGCCATGGCCAAGGTCGGACGCCAGGTTCCGATCCAGTGCCAGGTCACCATGGAGCTCACCGGCCGCATGCTGGTGGGCACCGAGATCGGAGCGGCCCTCGCGGCCATCGACCCGCTGGGGATCGACGTCGTCGGCCTCAACTGCGCCACCGGCCCCACCGAGATGGGCGAGCACGTCCGCCACCTCGCCCAGCACGCCCGCACGCCGATCTCGGTGCTTCCCAACGCCGGCCTGCCCTCCATCGTCGACGGCAAGATGCACTACGACCTGACCGCCGAGGAGATGGAGGCCCACCAGCGGCGCTTCGTCGAGGAGCTCGGCGTGCAGGTGATCGGCGGATGCTGCGGCACCACCCCCGAGTTCATCAAGCGCCTGGCCGACATGGCCCCGAGCCTCACCCCCGCCAAGCGCGACATCGTGTTCGAGCCGTCGGTGACGTCGATCTACTCGGCCGTGTCGCTGAAGCAGGACCTGTCGACGCTGATGATCGGTGAGCGGACCAACGCCAACGGCTCCAAGAAGTTCCGCGAGGCCCTGCTGGCAGCCGACTACGACACCTGCTCGGCGATGGCCACCGAACAGATCAAGAACGGTGCTCACGTGCTCGACGTGTGCGTCGACTACGTGGGCCGCGACGGCACCGCCGACATGGACGAGATCGCCAGCCGGTTCGCCACCCAGGCCAACGCTCCCCTGGTGATGGACTCCACCGAGCCCGAGGTGATCGAGGCCGGCCTGCAGCGCATCGGCGGTCGCTCGATCCTCAACTCCGCCAACCTCGAGGACGGCGAGGAGCCGGGCTCTCGCCTCGACCGGGTCTTCACCCTGGCCAAGGAGTACGGCGCGGCGGTGATCTGCCTCTGCATCGACGAGGAGGGCCAGGCCCGCACCGCGGAGTGGAAGATCCGGGTAGCCAAGCGCATCGCTGCCCTGGCCCGTGACCGCTACGGGCTGGAGAACCACGACCTCATCTTCGACGCCCTCACCTTCCCGCTCTCCACCGGCGACGACGACCTCCGGCGCGACGCCATCGAGACCATGGACGCCATCCGGGGCATCAAGGAGGAGATCCCGGGCTGCTTCACCACGCTCGGCCTCTCGAACGTGAGCTTCGGCCTCTCCCCCGCCTCCCGCCACGTGCTCAACAGCGTCTTCATGGCCGAGTGCGTCAAGGCCGGGCTCGACTCCGCCATCGTCCACGCCTCCAAGATCATGCCGCTGAGCAAGATCCCCGAGGAACAGCTGAACGTGGCGATGGACCTGGTCTACGACCGCCGCGGCCCGGCCGGTGCGCTCTCCGAGGGTGCCGACGACTACGACCCGCTGCAGAAGTTCCTCGAGGTCTTCGCCGACGTCACCGTGGCGAAGGAGGAGAAGGAGGACCGGTCCGGCTGGCCGGTGGCCGAACGACTCCACCACCGCATCATCGACGGCGACCGGGAGGGCCTCACCGCCGACCTCGACGAGGCCATGGCCGAGGGCACGACGCCGCTCACCATCATCAACGAGCACCTGCTCGGAGGCATGAAGGTGGTCGGCGAGCTCTTCGGTGCCGGTGAGATGCAGCTTCCCTTCGTCCTCCAGAGCGCGGAGACCATGAAGGCCTCGGTGGCCTACCTGGAACCGTTCATGGAGAAGGTGGCAGACGACGCCGACTCGTCGAAGGGCCGGATCGTCATCGCCACCGTGAAGGGCGACGTCCACGACATCGGCAAGAACCTCGTCGACATCATCCTCACCAACAACGGCTACGAGGTCCACAACATCGGCATCAAGATCTCGATCACCGAGATGATCGAGAAGGCCCTCGAGGTGAAGGCCCACGCCATCGGCATGAGCGGCCTGCTCGTGAAGAGCACGCTGATCATGCGCGACAACCTCGAGGAGCTGAACGCCCGCGAGCTCACCGACATGCCCGTGCTGCTCGGCGGGGCTGCGCTCACCCGGTCCTACGTCGAACGAGACCTCCGCAACGTCTACGACGGCCGGCTCTTCTACGGCAAGGACGCGTTCGAGGGCCTCCACGTCATGGACCGGCTCCTCGAGATCCGCCAGGACCCGTCGACCGACGACCCCGACTGGGGAACGGTTCCCTCGGAGTCCACCGTGCGGGCCCGCGCCGGCATCGCCGAACGCGACGAATCGGTCGAGGTCGACCTGCCCGACCGGTCACCGGAGGTCGAGGTCGACAACCCGATCTACGTGCCGCCGTTCATCGGCAGCCGGGTGGTCAAGGGCATTCCGCTCGACGACATCGCCGCCTACCTGAACGAGACCGCGATCTTCCGGAACCAGTGGGGCTTCCGCCCCAACGACGGAGAGGACGACGACGCGTTCAAGGAGCGCATGCGCCCCGAGTTCCGCGACCAGCTGGCCAAGGCCCGCGCCGACGACCTCCTCGTCCCCCAGGTGGTCTACGGCTACTGGCCCGCCAACGGCGACGGCACCGACCTGGTGGTGTGGGAGGACGAGACCAAGCAGGTGGAGAAGGCCCGGTTCCCGTTCCCGCGGTCGACGCGCGAGCCCTACCTCTGCATCTCCGACTTCTTCCGCCCGCTCGATTCGGGCGAGACCGACTACGTGGCCTTCATGGTGGTCACCATGGGCGAGCGGGTGTCGGAGCGGACCGCCGAGCTTTTCAAGGCCGACCGCTACCAGGACTACCTGATGCTCCACGGCCTCGGTGTCGAGATGGCCGAGGCCCTCGCGGAGCTGTGGCACCGGCGGATCCGCGAGGAGATGGGCTTCGCCGACGAGGACGCACCGAGCGTGGCGGGGCTCTTCCGCCAGCAGTACCGGGGTGGCCGCTACTCGTGGGGCTACCCGGCCTGTCCCGACCTGGAGGACAACGAGACCGTGGCCAAGCTGCTCGAAGCCGACCGCATCGGCATCGAGGTCAACGAGGACACCGGCTTCCAGTTCCAGCCCGAGCAGTCGACCAGCGCCATCATCTGCCACCACCCTCGCGCCAAGTACTTCGTGGCCCGCTGACAGCGGACCGACCGGCAGCGGGACGGAACCGGGTCTCCTGGAGCCGCGTCGGCCGTAGCCGGGTCAGGAGACCCAGCCCTGGCCCGTGGCCGCCATGTGGTCGACTGCCGCTCGCGCGTCGCGACCGCGCGCCAGGGCGAAGGTCTCTTCGTCTATCACCAGGACCCAGAGGTAGGTGACCGGGCTGTTCTCGCCCCTCGTGAGGCCGCGCAGGTCGGGCGGCGCCAGGTCGCCGCGGAGGGGCGGCTCCGAGGTGAGCAGCAGCGACGCCTTGTCGGCCCCGAACGCGGGGTAGGAGCCCACCGTCCCACCCACGGTGTGCCCTTCTCCGAGCCAGGTGCAACGACCGAACGGCACCTGCGCCAGGGCGTTGAGCAGCTCGGCACCGACCTGATCGGGCTCGGTCCTGGCGATCACCAACTCGATCCGGGCCGCCGATTCGGGGTTGTCGACGTACTCCTCGACGCCGGCCATGCGCTGGGCCGACAGCCCCGTGGTGGCGGTGACCCATATGTCGTGCTCGCCGAAGCGGTGCCGGCTGGCGATCATCTCCGGGAACTTCGACAGTCCCAGCGGCCACGCCGCTTCCTGCGGCCCGAGGACCTCCTCGAGGTGGGCCTGGCCCGTCGATCGGATGTGGTTCCACGCCCCGCTGCGACGCCACGACCAGAACTCGCGCGAATCGACGACCTTCTGGTTGATGAGCACGTCGGCCTCGCCGTTCAGCGCCCACGCGATGGGGGTCTGACCAGCGGCGTAGCGCGAGTACCCGTAGAACCCCTCACGGCCTCCCCAACCGGGCACCACGGCGACCACGCCCGACTCGTCGACGAGAGCCACCGCGTCTCCTTCCTCGAACCAGACCAGCTCGACCTGTCGCAACGGCGGGCAACCGTCGGGGTGACGGGTGCCGTCCGGAGCCATGCGCGGCGGCCCGCCGTCGGAGCGGGTCGGATCGTGCGCCTCGGTGGGTGCCGGCCGCTCGTTGGCCACCCACACCGCCGAGGTGGTCTCGGCCACCGCGCCGGTCACGTCCTCGAGGTAGAGGTAGACGTCGCCGTCGCCGCGCAGGAGCGTGGCCCGCCGGCTGCCGTACGGACTCGTCGACTGCATCAGTAGCTCGGGCACGATCCTCCTTGTCGGCAGATCGGGCCCGAGGTCAAGGCCTGGGGCCACCGGACCTATCCGGGGTGGTCGCCGGTGGGAGGCAACTGCTGCTCGACGCTCAGGACCGGGGAGAACAGGTCGCCCAGCCGGTCGATGCGATCGAGCACTGCACCCGCCTCGAAGGAGAGAGGACCTCCGTCGGCGCCCGCCTCCACCTCGTCCCAGGTCACGGGAGTGGACACGGTGGGCCGGGGGCGAGCGCGCAGCGAGTAGGCGCAGATGGTGGTCTTGTGCCGGCTGTTCTGGCTCCAGTCGATCAGGACCCGATCCTTGCGGGCCGCCTTGGCCATGGTGGTGACCACCAGCTTGGGGTGAGCGGCCTCGAGCACCTGGGCCACGGCGAGGGCGAAGGCCGAAGCGTGATCGTGGGTGTGGGGTCGGTTGAGGGGCACGTAGACCTGGAGTCCCTTCGATCCCGACGTCTTGGGCAGGCAGGTGAGGTCGAGGCCTCCGAGGGTGTCTCGTATCCACAGGGCCACCTCGCAGCACTCGGCGATGGCGGTGCCGGGGCCGGGGTCCAGGTCGAAGACGACCATCGTCGGCGACTCGATGTCGTCGTGGCGGGCCATCGGTGCGTGCAGTTCGAGCGCTGCGAGGTTGGCCGCCCACGCGAGGGCCGCAGGCTCGGTGAAGCGGCAGTACCCGATGGTCCCGCTGCGGTCGCCCGGACCGGGGGCGGTCTCCACCCACTCCGGACGGTGCGACGGGCACCGCTTCTCGAAGAAGCTCTCGCCGTCGACCCCGTCCGGGTAGCGCCGCAGCGTGATGCCCCGATCGCCCAGGTGATCGATCAGGGTGGGCGCGACGCGGACGTAGTAGTCGATCACCTCGGCCTTGGTGAACCCGACCTCGGGGTACAGGACCTTGTCCAGGTTCGACACCGCCAGCTCGCGACCGTCGATGTCGACCGAGATCTTGCGGGGCGGCACCGTGTCGAGCCCGTCAGGCCGACTTGCGTGCCCGGCTCACCTTCTTGGCGGCCGTCTTGCCGGAGGCCTTCTTGGTGGACTTGGCCGCGGTCTTGCGGGGCGCCTTGCCGGAGGAGGCCTTGCCGGAGGCCCTCTTGGCCGAGGCCGCTTTGGCGGCGCGACCGGTGCGCTTGGCGGGCTTCTCGGGCTCTGCCTCGGCCTGATCCTCGTCATCGGCCTCGCCGGTGTCGTCGGCCCCGTCGGCCCCGCTCGGGTGGCGGCCACGGGCCTCCTTGGCCGCCTTCACGCTCGCTTCGAGCGCCGCCATCAGATCGATGACCTTGTTGGACTCCACCGGCGCAGGCGCCTCGACGGTGCTCTCGTCGCCGGCCGCCTTGCGCTCGATGAGGTCCATGACCTTCTCGCGGTAGCTGTCGTGGAACGACTCCGGGTCGAACTCGGCGTCGAGGCTGGCGATCAGCTGCGCCGCCATCTCGACCTCCTTGTCGCTCACGGCGGTGTCGGCCACGTCGTCGAGCTCCTGTATCTCGGTGGCGTCACGGACCTCGTCGGCGTACAGCATCGTGTTCAGCACGAGCTTGTCGTCCTGGGGGCGGATGGCGCAGAGGTACTCCTTGCCACGCATCACGAACCGCGCGATGCCCACCTTGTCGGCCTCCTGCATGGCGCGCAGCAGGAGCGCGTACGGCTTCACCGTGGCGTGATCGGGCGCCAGGTAGTAGCCGGAGTCGTAGTAGATCGGGTCGATCGCCTCCTGGTCGACGAACTCGAGGAGGTCGATGGTGCGGCTGGCCTCGGGATCGAGCGCAGCCATCTCGTCCTCGGTCACGATGACGTACTGGCCCGAGGAGAGCTCGTAGCCCTTGGCGATGGCCTCGGCCGGGACCTCCTCGCCGGTGCTCTCGGAGACCCTCCGCTGCCTGATCCGGCTGCCGGTGCGGGTGTCGATCTGGTTGAACCGAACCGTGTGACGTCCGGTGGCCGTGTACAGCTTCACCGGGATGTTGACCATCCCGAAGCTGATGGCTCCGCTCCAAGTAGCTCGAGGCATGGTCCAAGCATCGCATCCGCGACCGGCCATGTCAGGGCCTGGTCGCGGAGGGTGGTCAACCGAGCACGGCTCGGGCCACGAGATCGGTGCCGAAGGCGGTGAGGATCGCCAGGTACAGCAGACCCGTGGCGGCCATCACCGCTGAGTACTGGCGCTCCTTGAGGGCCAGTCGGGTGACCGCCACCAGGCCGGCGGTGGTGACCGCGCAGGTCACCCACATCCAGCCCAGGATCCCTCCGTACTCATCGTCGATGGTGCCGTTCAGCACCGAGATCATCCCAGTGGGGAGGAGCATCACCAGCACCTCGAAGGGCAGGATCCACCCGGTCCATCGAACCAGTTCGAGCAGCGGCCCACGGGCCAGGCCGGGCTGGACCAGGTACCAGTGCCCGAGCAGCATCGCGGCGGTGACCGAACCCAGGAACGCTGCTCCCACCAGGACGCGCGCCACCGACAGCCACTCCGGCGATCCGGCGTCGATGCCCCCGGCGATCAGGCCGATCACGCCGATCGCCGGCGCGACCAGGTCGAGGGCCGGCGGGAACTCCGCCACGGTCCGGTCGAAGCGCTGCTCCTCCCGGTCGATCCCCGTCATCGCCGCCACTCGCGCCGACCGGCGTTCCACCGTGTCGCGCTGGAGGGCCACCCCTGCCGCCTTGCGCTGGACCGACACCACCAGCGCGAACCCGGTGGCGAGCGCCACGCCCACGGCAGCCACGTCCCTGACCACCACGGGGCCGAGCACCTGGCCCACCGCCACCGAGGCGATCGCCATGGTGCCGAACACGGCGCGCATCATCCAGCCGTAGCCGAGCCCCACCTCTCTCCGGCGGGTGGTGACCCAGGTGAAGGCCAGGCCGCCCACAGCCCACTGCAACAAGAAGGTGGCGGCATCGAGGTGGATCATCGCCACCGAGGGTACGGATGACGAGCCGGCCGGGACCAACCGTGAACGCGACCGGGGGCCGGCTCGACGCCGGCCCCCGGTGCTGGGAGAACTATCGGTTGCAGACCGGTCAGGCGGTGGTTCGCCGCCGCGCCACCAACACACCGGCCCCGCAGGCCAGCAGGACGCCGCCCATCAGCACGAGCTGCGCCACGTCGGAGCCCGTGAGGGCGAGCGGCGTGATCGAGGTCGACCGCGTCTCGGGGGTGCGGGTGATGTTCTGGGGGCTCTCGCCCGATGGAACCGTGATGTCGATGGAGGGGGCCGGAGCCGTGTAGTCGGGGTTGTCCTGGGCGCCGGCCGTGCCGGCCGCCGCCAGAACGACCAGGAACGCCAGGGAGGTGGTGAGAATCGCCCGCTTGAGTGCCATCGGGTTCACCGTAAGCGTGATGCCGGCGCTCGTCAACACGGAACGTGGCCAGATGGCCATATTGACTACAGATCGTAACGTTGGGGTCACGAGCCCGAGATCACGCGGTCGAGGTCGAGCGTTATGCGGCGATCGCCGTCGAGAGCTTCCCCTCCGGCCACCAGCCCCGACCGGGGGAGCCGGGCCGATGCCTCCAGGGTGACGGTGTCGACCCCAGGCGGGAGGATCGCCGTCACCACGATCGTTGCGCTCTGGCCACGCTGGACCTCGACCGACCCTCCGACCACCACCGTGGGCCCGTCGGCGCCGACGAGTGTGGGCGTCGCGCCCTCGATGTCGACGTCGGTGCTGCCGGCCGGGAGGTTCACCACCACGATCCCCCGGTACTCCCCCAGTGCCATGCCCTCGATGTTCGGTCCGAGCACGTAGGCGGGCCCGGTCTCGGGCGATGCGTTGGTGACGTCGTAGGAGAGCGTCAGTGCGGTGCCACCCGACCCGGTCCGCTCTGCGCTCACGTCGAGGGCGGTCTCCACGTAGGAGTCCAGCTTGTTCGCCCCCCGGTTCATGAGCGAGACCACCAGGGATGTGTCGGTGAGGTGACCGTCGGCGCCGACCCCCGCCCACGCCTCGCTGGCTTCCTCGTCGACCGACCAGATCATCAGGTGCCGGCCCTGAACCGAGTCGATGAGGGCGGTGGCCATGTCCTCGAGGCTCCACTCGCCGGCCTCGAACCGGGTGAACACCGCACGGGCCACCTCGCCCAGACGGTCCCGGCGGACGTCGCGGTCGCCGTAGAGCGCGTACTGGTCGCGGAGGAGCTGACCGGCCACGGACTCGACGGTGTAGCTGACCCCGTCGACCTCGACCGGGCCCACCACGCCGATCAGCTTCCGCAGTGCCTCGACGTCGACCGCGATCACGCCGGCCACCGGCTCGCCACCGGGGACGTGCTCCCACATCCGGGCGGCCACCTCGGCGCTCTGGGGGAAGTCGGCCGTCAACCCGAGGCTGCGGAAGTCCCGTCCTGCATCCAGCCACGGCCAGTTGGCCGCCATGTCGCCGCCGGCCTCCACGGTGCCGGGAGGGAGGAGGAGCTCGTGGGTCGGTCGGACTTCGTCGAGCATCGTCGTACCGGCATCGAACCGGAGGGTGGTGGCCGAGAGGTACATGCCGCCACCGGCGCGCATCTCGGCGTTGTTCGACCCGAGCAGCAGGTACGGCCTCGGACCCTCCAACACCTCGACGAGCGCACGGGCGGCCACCGCGCCGTCGCCGAGTCCTTCGAGTGCGTCGTCGCGCAGTTCGGTGACGTCGACGACCGCGTCGGACAGCGAGGAGACGAGGGCATCGGGGCTGCCGGGGTCCAGCTCCGACAGCTGCTCGTGGCTCCGCTCCATGAGGTCGGCCAGCTCGCCCAACACCCTCAACCGGTCGGCGCCCTCATCGAGGGGCTCGCGGGTGAGTTCACGCAGTTCGGCGACGCCCTCGGCTGCTATCTCGGTGGCACCGGCCGAGGTGGCAGTGACGTGGTCGGCCGCCCGGACGTGTCGACCGATCACCGGGAGCACCCGGAGCGGGGTGAGCAGGGGGTTCCGCAGCCGTGAGCGGGCCTCGGAGAACTCGTGGCCGGCGCGGTCGAGGGAGTCGTCGGTGGAGTCGTCGAGCAGGGTCGCCGGGGAGATGTTGTTGCGAACCACGTTCAAGGCGTCCTGGCCCCGATCGAGTCGCCGGGCCGCATCGAGGAACAGCCACGTGGTGAGACCGGCCCACGCCACCGCCAAGAGGAGCAGCATCACCACGTTGCGTCGCCTGAAGACCTTGCGCATCGGCCGCATACTAGGCCGTCAGACCTCAATTTGGTTACGGCGCGTGACGAAACCTCCAACGCCCATTACTCTCGGTAGCCGTGAACGGTCAGTCGGGCGCTGACCTGGGTCTAGGCTCGGGCGCACTTCAGATGATGACGATGGACGACGTCGGTTCTCGCCGGCGCGTCGACGGGGCCGTGCTCACCGATACCCGGCCCGGCACCGACGACCCCGGGGAGCCCCAGGTCCGGTTCGCCGAGCCCCCCGAAGCGCCGGCCCGCCGCTCCGGCCCGTCGTCGCGGCCCAAGCTCTTCCTCTACGCGGCCGACGCGGCGGCCGTGCTGATCGCCGCTGCCCTGGCCGCGATGTTCGCCGCCCGCTCCGGAGCGGAAACCGGGGAGAACCCGTGGCAGCTGTTCTGGGTCACCGCGGCCACCGTGCCCGTGTGGCTGGCGATGTTCTCCAACCAGCGGCTCTACAACACCAGGTTCATCGCCCGCCGCATAGACGAGATCCGCCGCATCGTGAACGCCGCGTTCGTGGGCGTGCTCGCCGTCTCGGCCGTCGCCGGCTTCGTCCGGATCCTCCCGCCGCGGTCGGGTCTGGTCATGTTGTTCGTGTTCGCCTGCATCTCCGTCTCGGTGGAGCGCGAGGCCGCCCGCCGGCTCTTCACCCGACTGCGCACCAACGGCCGGATGACCCGCTACGTGGTCGTGGCGGGCGCCAACCCCGAGGGCCAGGAGATCGCGGCGATGCTCCAGTCCACCAAGTGGCTGGGCTACACCGTGGTCGGCTTCGTCGACGACAGCGAGACCGCGGCACGCGAGCCCGTTCCCGGGCTGGCTCTGCTCGGGCGGGTGTCCGATCTGCCCGCGATCCTCTCCAGGTACCCCTCGGCCAGCGTGATCGTGGCCTCGACCGGGGTCGACAGCTCGGTGACCAACCGCATGGCCCGCGACCTGCTCGACCGCGGCATCCACGTCGAGCTCTCGTCGACCCTCCGCGACATCTCGTCGCAGCGGCTCACCGTCCGTCCGCTCGGTCGCTTCCCGGTGGTCTACGTCGAACCCGTCACGCGCGACGGGTGGCGCGCCGGCGCCAAGCGAGCCTTCGACATCGCCATCGCCGCCGTCGCCCTGGTCCTCACCTCTCCCCTCGTGCTGGTCGCAGCCATCGCCATCAAGCTGGACTCCAAGGGCCCGGTGCTGTTCCGCCAGGTCCGCGTCGGCCGCAACTCCGAACCGTTCGGCGTGCTCAAGCTGCGCACCATGGTCACCAACGCCGAAGCGCTCCTCCCCGATCTCATCGACCTCAACGAGGCCGACGGCCCACTGTTCAAGATGGCGAACGACCCGCGCATCACCAGGATCGGCAGGATCCTGCGGGCCACCTCCATCGACGAGCTGCCCCAGCTGTGGAACGTGCTCCGCGGCGAGATGAGCCTGGTGGGCCCCCGCCCCGCCCTCCCCCACGAGACCGAGGAGTGGGACGCCCTCCTCGTCCAGCGCCTGCGGGTCAAGCCCGGCATCACGGGCATGTGGCAGGTCAGCGGCCGCAGCGACACCAGCTTCGAGGACTACACCCGCCTCGACCTCTACTACGTCGACAACTGGACGCTCACCACCGACCTGGCGATCCTGGCCAAGACGGTGCCGGTGGTCCTCATGCGCCAGGGTGCCCGCTGACCCACTGCGGTGAGGTGGGTCAGCCGTCGACCACCACGAGTGCATGGTCGACGGTGTTGAGCGGATCGGGGCCGTCGGGCGTGGCCACCACGATGTCCTCGAGCCGGAGTCCCCAGCGTCGCTCGGTGTAGATCCCGGGCTCGACCGAGAAGGCGTTCCCGGCCTCCAGCGGCGCCGCGTTGCCCACCACGATGTAGGGGTCCTCGTGCTCCTCCACACCGATGCCGTGTCCCGTTCGGTGGATGAACCGGTCACCGAAGCCGGCGGCGGTGATGATCCGGCGGGCCACGGCGTCGACCTCTTCGCACGCCGTTCCGAGCGTCGCCGCCTCGACCGCGGCCTCCTGGGCCTCGTGGAGGATGGCATAGGCGTCGGCCACCTCCGATGGCGGTTCACCCACCGACACGCAGCGGGTGATGTCGGAGCAGTACCCGACCCCGTCAGCCGTGAACATCGTGCCGCCGAAGTCGCACAGCACCAGGTCACCGGGAGCGATCACCCGGTCGCCGGGTTCGTGGTGCGGGCTGGCGGCGTTGGGGCCGGAGGCCACGATGGCGAAGTTCACCCGTTGGTGGCCCTCCGCCAGGAGGCGGGCGCCGAGATCGGCCGACACCTCGGCCTCGGTCCGACCGACCAGCCCGATCTCACCGCACTGGAGCTGGGCGGCAACCCGGTCGGCCGCTTCGCCGGCCGCCCGCAAGGCCTCGATCTCGCCGGGCTCCTTCAACGCCCGCAGCGGACCGGTGACGGTGCTGGCCCGCGACCACCGCGCCCCTGGCAGCTCGGCCTGCAGGTCGACCACGAAGCGGGCCCAGGTCCGATCGCCCACCGCCAACCGGGCGGTCGACGCCCCCGACCCCACCAGCTCGGCCACGAGGCGGACGGGATCGTCGGTCTCGCCGAAGGCTCGGAGGCCGAACACGCCCGGCCGCTCGACCACCCTCGGGGCCTCCAGGCGCGGCACCACCAGCGTCGGGTCGCCGTCGACGGGGACCACGAGCATGGTCAGCCGTTCGAGGGGCATCGCCTCGTAGCCGGCCAGCCACGGAAGGTCGGGTCCGACCGACAGCAGGAGCACGTCGACCTCTCGCTCGACCATGGCCGCTCGGACCCGGTCCATCCGGTGCTCGAAGGGACCAGCGGCACCGGACCGGGCCGGCTCACGTGCGGAACCGGGATCCGAGGCCGTCCCGTGGCTCACCATCTCGTCAACCTATGCCGTGTCCGGCATCGGTCGCACGGGTTGATCGGCGGTCAGGGCAGGCCGGCGTGGGGCACGTCGACCTCGACGGTGGCCAGGATCGCCTCGCGCGCCACTGCACGGTTGTGCTCGAAGAAGTCGGGGGCGCAGCACATCAACAGGGTGGTGCCGTCGGGGCCACCGAGCTGGCAGGCGTAGACGCCGAGGCCGTTCGGTCCCGCGAGGGTCTCGACGATCTCGCCACCCGGAGCCACCCGCACCACCCGGTTCCCCAGCGCGTCGGCGGCCCAGATGTGGCCGTCGGCGTCGAGCGTGCAGCCGTCGGGCGCCACCTTGATGGCGGCGATCGTGGCGTCGACGCTCTCAGCGGCGGGAGCGTCGCCGAACGACGCCCACGTGCGCCGCTCGAGCAGCGAGCCGTCGGGCCCGACGGTGAAGGCCGTGTAGCGGTTGCCCAGCGTCTCGCCGACGATGAGCGTCGAACCGTCGGGCGTGATGACCGACCCGTTGGGGAAGTCGATGTCGGTGGCCACCACGGTGACGGTTCCGTCGGGGTCGACCCGGATCAGGTCGGCTGGCGCTGGCGTACCGCCTCCCATCAGGTCGAAGCCGAAGTTGCCCACGTAGGTACGGCCCTGGGCGTCGACCACCAAGTCGTTGAGGTGGCCGCCGACCAGCCCGTCGAGATCGGCGAGCACGCTCAGCTCGCCGTCGGCGTAGCGGAGCACCTTGTGGTCCTTCATCGAAGAGATCACCAGCGATCCGTCGGGCAGCCACCCGAGCCCCGACGGCTGGTTCTCGACCTCGACCACCACGGTCTCGGTGCCGTCGGGCGCCACCCGCGAGACGGTGTGCCGGTAGAAGTCCGACACCCACCAGGTGCCGTCCCGCCACCGCGGCCCCTCGAAGAACCCGCCGCCGTCGAGAAGGGTGGAGATGTCGCGCTCAGCCATGCCGCCGGAACGTAGCGGCAGTCGCGGAACCGCGCCTCGGATCCAGATCAGCCGGTGGTGGCGGCTGGTCCCCTGAAGTGCTCGAGCACCCTGGTCCACGCCGACGAGGTGCCCTCGCGTGGTCTCTTGCGCTGCGAGGCGGTGTAGATCACGAGCGACAGCAGCGGACCGACGACCGCGAGGATCACCAGCCACGCCCACGCCGAGCCGAAGCGGTCAGGGCCTCGGTTGAAGACCCCGGAGAAGAGAAGGGCCGGCCAGAAGACCCACGGGCGGCCGAGAACGGCGATCAACCGCCGCCCGACCCCTTTGCTCCAGCCACGCAATCCCACACCACAAGCGTAACCCTGAAAATGGGGCCGGGAAACTTCCTCGGAAGGCCAGGTCAGCCGGTGGTGGCGGGGCTCAGCACCTCTACGTCGGCGGCGTCGGCGGCCTGCCTCGCGTGGTAGCTGCTCCTGGTGAGGGGCGATGCCTCCACGTGGCCGATGCCCATGGCCTCGCCGATCTGCTTCAGCTCGGTGAGCTCGTCGGGCGTCCACCAGCGCGCCACCGGGAGGTGGTGGGTGGTGGGGCGCAGGTACTGGCCGATGGTGACGATGTCGACGCCGATGCCCCGCAGGTCGGCGAGCGTGCCGACCAGTTCCTCGCGGGTCTCGCCCATGCCCACGATGATGCTCGACTTGGTGCTGAGCCCCGCGGCCTTGGCCCGGGCCAGCACTGCCAGGCTCCGCGCGTAGGAGGCACTCGGTCTGGCCGCCCGCTGGAGGCGGGGCACCGTCTCGATGTTGTGGTTGAGCACCTCGGGGCGGGCGTCGAACACCACCTTGAGCGACTCGGGGTCGCCCTTCATGTCGGAGATGAGGGCCTCCACAGCCACCCCGGGGGTGCGCCGGCGGATGGCGTGGATGGTGTCGGCCACCTGGCCCGCTCCCCCGTCGGCCAGGTCGTCGCGGGCCACCATGGTGAGCACCGCGTACTTGAGGCCCATGCGCTCCACCGCCTCGGCCACGTGCTCGGGTTCGGCCGGGTCGAGTGCCTCGGGGTGGCGGGTGTCGACCAGGCAGAAGCCGCAGGCCCGCGTGCAGCGCTCACCGCAGAGCATGAACGTGGCGGTGCCGTCGGACCAGCACTCGGAGATGTTGGGGCAGCCGGCCTCCTCGCAGACCGTCACCAGCGAGAGCTCGCGCATGGTCTGCTTGATGCGCATGTAGTCGGGGCCGAAGCTGGCCTTGGCCCGCATCCACTCGGGCTTGCGGTCGCCGATGGCGAGTCCCTGCGACACGCCGGCCTCGGCCAGCCGGCCGCGCAGCCGCACCGACGTGCCATCGAGGTGGGCCGGCGCGGGAGCCGGCTTCACCCGTCCGGCGACGTCGCCGGGCCCCTCGCCGCGGGAGAACGGGGCCAGGTCGTCGGGGCGGTGGCGCCACACCACGTCGTGACGGTCGTGGCCGCCGTGGCCCCACCGCTCGACGGCGCGGGCGGTGACCACGTCGACCACCTGCTCCATGGTGACGTCGATCCCCTCGGCCTCGATCGAGGTGACGGCCTTGTCGGGGATGCCGCAGGGGACGATGTGGTCGAACATCGACATGTCGGTGTGGACGTTCAGGCCGAATCCGTGGAGGGTCCGGCCCTTGGAGAGACGCACGCCGATGGCGCAGATCTTGCGGGGGTCGTCGGTTCCCACGCCCACCCACACGCCGGGGTAGTCGGGCAGGCGGGCGGCGGCCAGGCCGAGGTCGGCGAGCGAGTCGATGATCAACTGCTCCACCGAGCGGACGTAGGCGACGGTGTCGGGTTGGTCGCCGCCGCCCTTGCCGGGGAGGCCCAGCACCGGGTAGCCGATCAGCTGTCCGGGGCCGTGGTAGGTGACGTCGCCGCCGCGGTCGGTGCGGAGCATCTCCGCCCCCACCGTGGCCGGGTCGACCAGGACGTTGGCGGGATCGGCCCGGACGCCCAGCGTGTACACGTGAGGGTGTTCGAGCAGCAGCAGGTGGTTCTCGGCCCCGTTGGCGTGGAGGCCCTGCTGGAAGGCGTGGGCATCCTGGTAGCGAACCCGACCGAGCCACCGGACGTGAAGGGGTGGGGTGCCGGCGGGGTCGTGGTCGACGGTGCGGTCGAGCGCGGTGTGGTCGAGCACGGGCGACGGTGACGGATCCAGCTGCGACATGGCCCTCAGAGTGTGCCTCGCCCGGGCACAGGTTCGCACCACCCGCGAAATTCCTTCCATCGGGACGTGCCGGGGCCGGTATGGTCACCCTGGACATGAACGGATTTCTCTGGCTCGGAGTAGCCAGCACGGCGGTCCTGTTGGCGGCGATCCTCTTCGACGGGTTCGATGAGATGTTCGACGCGCTCGACGTCGGCTCGCCCTGGCTCTCGCTGCCGGTGATCGCCGCCTTCCTAGCGGCGTTCGGTTTCGTGGCGGGCGCATCCGTCGACCCGCTCGGGCTGACGGTGGCCGTCGTGGCCGGCGTCGTGGCCGGGGTGCTGTTCGGCATGGGTGCCGTCCGCTTGTCGGCCATGGCCATGAACATGCCCACCGGCGTCACCGACGCGGAGGCCGACCTGCTCGCTTCGTTCGGCCGCATCGTCACCCCCACCGCGCCCGGTCGCTACGGCGAGGTGCTGCTCGATCGGCCCGCCGGCCCCCTGAAGGTCGCGTGCACGGCAGACGTCGCGATCCCCGTCGGAACCGAGGTGATCGTGGTCGACGTGAGGTCGTCCACGCTCGTCGAGGTCGAACCCTTCGATCCCCAGAACCAACTAGACGACCCCACAAGGAGCAATCCCCAATGAGCCCGATCCTCATCGCCGCAGTCGGCCTGATCGTCCTGATCGCCGCACTGGTCGGGTTCGTGGTCAGTCGCATCAGCGTGGCCGGACCCAACGAGGCGTTCATCATCACCGGCCGCAAGGGCAAGGCCGGCGGTGGCGACACCTCGGGCCAGAAGGTGGTGATGGGTGCCAGCGTGTTCGTGGTGCCCTTCGTCCAGAAGCTCGGCGTCATGGGCCTGAGCAGCCGCCAGATCGGCGTGAGCGTTCCGGCCGCCGTCTCCTCCAATGGCATCCGCTGCACGCTCGAAGGCGTGGCGGTGGTGAAGGTCGGCGGCACCGAGGAGCTGATCCGGGCCGCGGCCCAGCGCTTCCTCGGCCAGCAGGGCGAGATCGACGTGTTCACCCGGGAGGTGCTGGCCGGTTCGCTGCGCGCGATCGTCGGTCGGCTGAGCGTGGAGGAGATCATCCGCGACCGAGCCGCCTTCGCCGGGGCGGTGGCCGAAGAAGCCGAGAACAGCCTCACCGGCCAGGGTCTCGTGCTCGACACGTTCCAGCTCCAGGACATCCAGGCCGAGGGCAACTACCTCCTGGACCTGGGTCGACCGGAGGCAGCCCGCGCCGAGAAGGAAGCGGCCATCGCCGAGGCCAACGCCCGCCGGGAGGCCGAGCAGGCTCGCATCGCCGCCGAGGAGGAGATCGCGATCGCCAACCGTGAGCTGTCGCTGAAGCAGGCCGAGATCAAGGCCGAGACCGACGCCGCCTCGGCCAACGCGGCGTCGTCCGGGCCGCTCGCACAGGCCGCCAAGGACCAGGAGGTCATCGCGGCGCAGGAGCAGGTGGCCGCCCGCCGAGCGTCGCTGAAGGAGCAGGAGCTCGACGCCGAGGTGCGCAAGCCGGCCGACGCCCAGCGCTACGCCGTCGAGCAGGAGGCAGCCGCCAACAAGGCACGCGAGATCGCCGAGGCCGAGGCCGACGCCGAGACGGCCCGCCTGTCAGGTGCTGCCGAGCGGGAGCGCCGGACCGCTCTGGCCGAGGCCACCAAGGCGGAGGGCCTCGCCGAGGCCGCCGCTGCCCAGGCCCGGGGCGAGGCTCAGGGCCTGGCCGAGGCCACCGCGCTGCGGGTCAAGGGCGAGGCCGAGGCCGAGGCCACCCGCCTCGCCAACCAGGCCGAGCAGGACCGCCGCACCGGCTTGGCCGAGGCCATCCGGGCCGAGGGTCTGGCCGAGGCCGACTCGATCAACGCACGGGGCGAGGCCGAGGCCGAGGCCATGCGCAAGAAGGCCGACGCCTTCAACGAGTACGGCGAGGCCGCCGTCATCGACATCGTGGCGGGCGTCCTGCCCAAGGTGGTGGCCGAGGCCGCCGCACCCATGAGCCAGATCGGCAACATCTCGGTGGTGTCCACCGACGGCGCCAGCCAGACGGTGAAGACCGTGACCAACACCGTCGCCCAGGGTCAGGAGCTGGCCAAGGCGATGCTCGGGGTCGACATCTCCACCCTGCTCCAAGCCTTCATGGCCAGCCGCGGGTTG
>JAAZBK010000259.1 GCA_012513855.1 Acidimicrobiales bacterium | reverse complement strand
CGATCCCTGGTCAGCGGGGCACCACCTCGTGGGGCGACTTGTCGGGCCGGAGCCCGCGCCACACGGGGTGGCGGAGGCTGTTGGCGGTGGTCCACTCGGTGTAGGCGACCTCTCCCACCAGCTGGGGTTCGACCCAGTGGATGCGCCGCCCGGCCGCTCCGGTGGGAGGGTCGACGACCGGAGCCTCGTTGACGGCGAGCGGACGGAGGCGCTCCAGCAGCTGGTCGAGCACGGCGTCGGTGAAGCCGGTTCCGACCTTGCCGGCGAGCAGGAGCGGCCGATCGGGAGCGGGTTCGCCGTCGGGGACCGCCACCACCAGGGCGCCGAGCCCGTTGGAGCGCCGGCCCTCGCCCTCGGCCCAGCCCACCACGATCACCTCGCGCTCTTGGATCCGCTTGATCTTGCGCCACCCCGCGGCCCGCTTGCCGGCGACGTAGGGACAGTCGAGCCGCTTGGCCACAACGCCCTCGAGGTCCATCGCCTCGGCCATCTGCCAGGCGCGGGCGGCGTCGCCCTCGATCACCGGGGGGACCTGGATCAGCCCGCCGTCGGTGGGCGCGGAGGCCAGGTCGAGGTCCTCCAGCAGGCGGCGACGGTCCCGGTAGGGGAGGTCCACCGCCGAGTTGCCGCCGATCTCCAACACGTCGAACACCAGGTAGGAGACCGGAACCGCCGCCATCAGCTGTGGTGTCGGTCGGGCGATGTTCATGCGCTGTTGGAGGAGCGCGAACGAGGGAACGCCCCTGTCGTCGGTGGCCACGATCTCACCGTCGAGCACGAGGGCCTGGCCCCCGAGACGGGCAGACAGGTCGGCGAGGCCGTGCGGTCCGGCGAGGTCCGGGAAGGACGTGGTGGCGTCCTTGCCCGACCGGCCGACGAGGCGCCAACCGTCGGGGCGGACGTCGGCCAGCGCCCGCATGCCGTCCCACTTCATCTCGTAGGCCCAGGCGTCCTGCTCGGCGGGTGCGGGCAGGACACCCGGCGACGCGAGCATGGGACGGGGCAGGGGCGTGGACCGCGTTGCCATCCTCACGGTCTATCGGTTGCGGCTGACGTGAGCTGTGGTCGACGCCGGGCCGCCGGACGGCGGGTCGCCGTCGCCAGAGGCCGCCTGCTGGCGGACGCGGCGCTGATCTACGGTCGTCCGATGGCCGGAGGAGGATCCGAACCGAGTGCCCGTGGCGATCTCGGTGGAGTTGTCGGTGACGGTCGACGATCGATCCTGTGGGGCCGGTTCGTCACCTACGGGTTGGTGCTGGGTCTCCTGGCCGGGGCGTGGACCCACACCGAGCACTGGCCCGTCACCTCGTTCCGGCTGTTCAGCTCGGTGCGGACCGACCGGTCGTTCGGATTGGAGCTGGTGGCGGTCGGCCCGAACGGCGAACGGGAGCGGATTCCGGCGAGCGCGGGCGAAGGCGCCACCGTGGGGTCGATACACCAGCTGACCGATCTGAGGAACGCGCCGCCGGCGGTCCGGCGGGAACGGGTGCTGTCGATGATGGAGCGTGCCGGCCTCGACGTCGCCGACTACCGGGTGGCCCAGCTGGAGCGCGTCGAACGGCGGCTCGATCCCGACGGCGGTCCGTCCACCGAGGTCGCCCGCACCGTGGTGAGGACGGTCGAACTTGGTTGACCGACCGAAGTCCGACACGCAGCCGAGGCCGAACCCGGCGTCGACCCCGGGTTCGACGATCAGCACCCCCGGTGCCGAGAGCTCGACGCTGGCTGCCTTCGGAGGGGCTTCGACGCTCTTCCGGTGGCTGGACCCACGCCGCCTCGACCGCCGGCTGGTGGCTCCCGGCCCGCTCGGACGGCTCTCCCTGCTCCGCTGCCTCCTGGCGGTGGTGATCGGCGTGCGGCTGGTGCTCCGGCGATGGTGGGTGATGACGGAGCGTCCGGCCGACGCGTTCATCCCCGTTCCGGTGCTGAGCTGGCTCTCCGATCAGCCGGGCTTGGCCGCCATCGGCGCGGTGTGGGTGGTCGGCGTGGCCGCGGTGACGGTTGCCGCTTGGACGTCGTGGTCGGTGGCGAGGGGACGGCTCGCCGAGAGGCGGGACCGCCTGGCCGGGCCCGCCTTCGTCGTCGCCTGGCTCTCCCTCGTGGTGCTGGCCGGCCTGTGGGGCAGCTCGGGCAAGATCCTTCACAACGACATCCTGCTGATCGCCCTGTGCACCCCCGTCGTCCTCGCGGGAACGCCCCGTGCCGGCGACCGGTCGAGCGACGTCGAGGGCCGTTGGGGGTGGCCGCCCCGCGCCGCACTGGCGCTGCTCGGCGTCGTCTACTTCCTGACCGGCTTCCAGAAGCTGCGGCACAGCGGCCTGGAGTGGGTGTTCAGCTCCAACATGACCTGGGTGATCCGCCAGGGCAACCCGCGGATCGGTGAGGAGCTGAGCCGTTCGATCGCCGATCAGCTCTGGTTCACGCAGGCCCTGGCCGGTGGAGCGCTCCTCCTCGAAGTGCTCGCACCCCTCCTGCTCCTCGTCCGCCCGACCCGGCTGGTCTTCGCGGCGTCGGCCACCCTGATGCACCTGAGCATCTGGGCGTTCCTCGGCCTCGACTACTACGGCTGGGTGCTGACGGTGTGGGCCGTGGTGATCCCGATGACCCTCGTCGGAGACCGGGTGCTCACCGGCGGTAGGCGTCGGACCGGCGGGCCATTAGCGTCCGGACGGTGAACTCGACCTCCAGCACGGGCACCGGTGGTCATGCCGGCAACGGTGCTCCGGTCGACGCGGTGGTCGTGGGCTCGGGCCCCAACGGGCTCGCCGCCGCGGCCGTCCTTGCCCGTGAAGGGCTCTCGGTCCACGTGATCGAGGGTCACCCCCAGATCGGGGGAGGCACCCGAACCGAGGAGCTGACCGTTCCGGGTCTTTTGCACGACGTGTGCTCGGCCGTCCATCCCTTCGGAGTGGCGTCCCCCTTGTTCCTCGACCTGCCGCTCGAGGAACACGGGCTGGAGTGGGGGTTCGCCGAGGTCGACGTCGCCCACCCGCTCGACGGTGGCCGGGCAGGGATCCTGCGGCGCTCGATCGTCGAGACCGCGGCGGGGCTCGGCGTCGACGGTCGCTCGTGGAAGCGAACCTTCGGCCCCCTCACCGCCAAGGCCCCGGAACTGGCCGGCGACGTCCTCGGCCCGCTCGTGGGCATCCCCAGCCACCCGTTGACGCTCGCCCGGTTCGGCATCTCGGCCTTCCAGCCCGCCACCCTGCTCGCCAAGCGTTGGAAGGAACCCGAGACCCGGGCCCTGTTCGCCGGCATCGCCGCCCACGTGTACCGGCCGCTGAGCCAGCCGGTCACGGCCTCGGCCGGGATGATGTTCATAGCGATGGGCCACACCTACGGCTGGCCGGTGGCCAAGGGTGGTTCGAGGG
>JAAZBK010000258.1 GCA_012513855.1 Acidimicrobiales bacterium | reverse complement strand
TGGATGCCGCGCACCAGGTCGCGGATCTCCTTCATGGCCGCCTTGGCCTCCTGGTGGGCACCGACCACCAGCGCCTTGCCGCCCTCGGTGTCGCCGCCCTCCAGCTTCATGCGCGCCTCGCCCAGGCTCGCCGACAGCGCCACCAGCCGCTGCTGGGCGCCGTCGTGGAGATCCCGCTCGATGCGGCGACGCTCGGCCTCGGCGCTGTCGATCGCCGCGCTGCGGCTCGTCTCGAGCCGGCTGACGGTCTCCACCAGGATCGAGTCACGACGGGGGCCGAGCATGAGGCTCCCCCACCGGCGGTGGACGTTGGCCACGCCCCGGGTCACCCACGGGGCCACCACCACCACGCCGACGATCCCCACCAGGGCGGTGAGCACCGCGCCGGCTCCCTGGGTGACCTCCAACAGCCAGAACTTGGCCGACTCGTCGGGCAGGGCCTGCACGTAGGCGGGCAGCCCGATGAAGGCGATCGACCAGCACCAGACGCCGAACACCAGGGCGTACGACACGATGCCCAACGGGAGGGAGACGACGTGGTGGATCATCTCCTTCCACCGGGACCAGCTGAGCGTCCGCTCCCACAGCCGACGGAACCATCCGTGCTTGCGGAGGGGATCGACCGGGTCGAGGATCTCGAGGTCGAGCAGCGAGGCGATCCGGCTTCGCTCCATCGAGGCGAGCTGGTGGCCGACGGCGAACATCACCCACGCCAGGGGCAGCGCCAGCGGCAGGACCAGGAGCATGCCGGCCGTGCTGGCCACCAGGACGACCGTGATCGTGAAGGCGATGGTCCCCGTGACCAACCCCAGGGCGACGTGGCACAGCTCACGCCACAGCCGCCCGGGGGTCTTCCAGGGCCGGAAGAGGATGCTCATCGTGCCTTCCAAGGTACGCATCGGGGACCGTCCACCTGCTCCAGTTCCTCGTTCACCTTCAGCCTCAGACCGTGGCCAGGGCGTCGAGCACGTCGAGCCGGGCGGCTCGGCGGGCAGGGCGGACGGATGCGATCACCGCCGCCAGGACCGCAAGGACCACGATCGCAACGATCGACCCGGTGGGCACCGCCAGGGCGCTGTCCATGCCCTGGCTGCGGGCGAAGGCCGCCCTCACCACTCCCCAGCCGAGGAAGACGCCGAGCCCGAGGCCGCCGACGGTGCCCAGCACCGCGGTGACCACCGACTCCCAGCGCACCGTGGCCCGGAGCTGGCGACGGCTCTGACCGACGGCCCGCAGCAACCCGATCTCACGGGTGCGCTCGTGGACCGACAGGGCGAGCGTGTTGGCGATGCCCATCAGGGCGATGAGGACGGCCAGACCGAGGAGCCCGTATATGAGGGTCAGGGCCTGGTCGATCTCTCCGGCGATCGAGTCGATGAACTCGTCGCGGGTCTCGACGGTGGGCCCGCCTCGACCGGCCGCAGCCTCGATCGAGCTGGCCGCGTCGGAGACGTCGATCCCCTCGGCCACCGACAGGAGCACCACGTCGACGGTCGACTGCCCGGCGTGGGGCAGGTAGTCGTCGGAGTGGAGCATGACGTTGCCCATGAAGTCGGTCTCGCTGTAGATCGCACCGACCTCCAGGTCGAGCGAGGTGCCGTCGACGAAGCTGACGGGCACCACGTCGCCCACCTCCACCTGGTTCTCCAGCGCGAAGTCCCGGCTGACGGCGACCTCGCCCGCTCCGGCTCCAGCGAACGAACCCGACTCGACGCCCAGGTCGGTCAGGCCGGCGATGGCGTTCAGGTCGGTGGCCACGATGTCGCGATCATCGCCGTCGACCCGTGCAAGCCCGTACGACAGGTCGGCGGCCCGGTCGACCTCGGGCAGCTCGTGGATGCGGCTGGCGAGGTCGGTGCCGATGCCGGCGCTGCCCCACTCCGCCGACACCACGATGTCGCCCCCGAACGTGCGCCGGACGATGTCGTCCATGGCGCCCTTCATCGACACCGCCATGGTGGCGAAGAGGGTCACCACGGTGACTCCGACCACCAGGGCCACCGCGCTGCTCGCGGTGCGGCGAGGGTTGCGGACCACGTTGCGCCCGGCCAGCCGTCCGCTGATGCGGCCCGACGGCCACAGGGCGCCGGTGACCCGGCTCAGCAGGTGGCCGAAGGGGATGGCGGCGAGCGGGGCCAGGAGGACCGCACCCACCAGGGCGGCAAGCGCCCCGATGCCCAGCACCGACATGGCCGGCCCACCGCTGGCGGCCTCGGCCGCGGCGTCGGCGGCCATCTGGCCCGAGGTGACCACCATGGCGGCGCCACCGGCGAGGGCGAACACGCCGGCGGCGATGCGGATCCGGCCGACCGAGGTGGCCTCGACCGCGGTGGATCGCAGAGCGGCCAGCGGAGCGGCGCGGGATCCCTTGATCGCCGGGATGACCGATGACAGCACGGTGATCACCAGACCGACGGCCACCGCCGTGACGACCGCCGCGGAGTTGATGGTGATCGACTCCATGCCGAGGTCCATGCCGGCCGAGGCCATGAGCCGGCGCAGGCCCTCGGCCAGGCCGACGCCCACGCCGGTGCCTACCAGCGACGCGACCAGCCCGACCAGCACGGCCTCGATCGTGACCGCCGACAGGACCTGGGGGCGCGATGCGCCCAGGGCCCGCAGCAGCGACGACTCGCGGGACCGCTGGCTGACCATGATCGTGAACGTGTTGTAGATGCTGAAGCCGGCCACCACGAGGGCCACGCCGGCGAAGGCGAGGAGCATCATCGTGACCATGCCGAGGAAGTCGCCCTCGATGGCCTTCTCCTGTTCGGCGGTGAGCTCGGCCGAGGTGATCACCTCGGTCCCGTCGCCGACCACCTCGCTCACCGTGTCGGAGACCAGGGCGTCGAGCTGGGCGACGTCGACGCCGGGCTCGGCCCGCACCAGGACCGCCGAGACCTGGTCGTCGCCCGTGAACCACCGCTGGGCGCTGTCCTGGTCGAACGCGGCGAGGGTCGCTCCGGCGAAGCTGTCGCGCTCGCCGAAGGTGGCGATCCCCACCACCTCGGACTCGATCAGGTCCGGAAGGCGGATCTCGACGGTGTCGCCGAGCGCTATGTCGCCCTCACGAGCGGAGTAGGCGTCGATCAGCACCTCGCCGTCAACCTGCGGCGCCCGTCCCTCGCGGATCCGGTAGGGGCTGAGCTCGGGGTCGTCGATCCATGCGGCACCGACGGTGGGTGGGCCGCCGCCGCCGATGGCCGAACCATCGGCGCCGATGATCTGCGCGGTGCCCTCGACCTGGGCCGCCGCCGCAGCGACGCCGGGAACCTGACGGATCCGCTCGACGAGGGCCTCGTCGGTGGTGCCGCGCACGAACATCTCGTCGCCTGCGTCGCCGATGCCGTCCTCGCTGCGCACCGCCAGATCGATGCCGGCGTTGGCCTCGGCGAACAGGCCCTTGAAGCCCGCCCGCATGGTGTCGCCGAGCACCAGGGTGGCGGCCAGGAAGGCCACGCCGATGATGATGGCGAAGCCGGTGCTGAACGCCCGGCGCTTGTCCGACGTCAACCGCCGGAGGCTGAGCCTGAGGATGCGAGCCATCACGCCACCGCCCGTTCGTGGGAGATGATCCGCCCGTCGGACAGGGTGAGGGTGGCATCGGCATAGGACGCCGCGTACGGGTCGTGGGTGACCATCACGATCGACTGCCCGAGGTCGTCCACCGCCGAGCGCAGGAACTTCAGCACCTCTATGCCGGAGTTGCGGTCGAGGTTGCCGGTGGGTTCGTCGGCGAAGATAACCGCCGGCTTGCTGGCCAGGGCGCGGGCCACCGCCACCCGCTGCTGCTGGCCGCCCGACAGCTCGCTGGGCCGGTGCCCGAGCCGGGTGCCGAGACCCACCACCCGGACCACCTGGTCGAGCCAGGCCTGGTCGGGCTTGCGACCGGCCAGGTCCATCGGGAGGGTGATGTTCTCCAGCGCGGTGAGGGTCGGAAGGAGGTTGAAGGCCTGGAAGACGAAGCCGATGCGATCCCGGCGCAGCTTGGTGAGCTTGCGGTCCGAGAGCGACGACAGCTCCACGTCGTCGAGGAACACCCTTCCGGAGGTGAGGGTGTCGAGGCCGGCGAGGCAGTGCATCAGGGTGCTCTTGCCCGAGCCCGAGGGGCCCATGATCGCCGTGAACTCGCCGGCCGGGATGGCCACCGAGACCGCGTCGAGCGCCGTCACCTTCGTCTCGCCGGCGCCGTACACCTTGGTGGCGGCCTCGGTCCGGGCCACGGTCGGGCCGTTCGCCGGGCCGTTCGCCGGGCGGTTCGCCGAGTTGCCGGCGAGGTGGGGTCGGGGGTCGGCCTGGGGGTTGTCGCCCGCCGGATCGACCGAATCGGTGGTGGTGAGAGTCGTGTCCGTCAACATGACCCTCATCCTGAAGATCCCCAGGTCAGGTCACGATGGGACCAGCCGGTGTCTCCCAGGTAGGGAACTCCCTACCCGGGCCGTCACCCCGCCCCGGTATCTTCCTCGCAGACCACCGCTCCGTCGGCGCTGCCGAACAGAGCTACCTCGGGCTGGTTCGCCCCGGATGCACGTTCAAGCGCCCGGGAGGGCTCCGCCATGGCAATCACCGAAAAGTCGCGCCATCATCTCTACCAGAGGCTCGAGGAAGCCCTCGGAAGCGAGGAGGCCGCGGTGTTGATGGAACATCTGCCACCGGTCGGGTGGGCCGACGTGGCGACCAAACGCGACCTCGACAACCTCCACGACCGGATTCGGGTCGATCTCGCAAACATCCGAACCGAGATAGCCGAGCTCCGCACAGAGGTCCGAACCGAGATGGCCGAGCTCCGCACAGAGGTCCGAACCGAGATAGCCGAGCTCCGCACAGAGGTCCGAACCGAGATGGCCGGACTGCGAGCCGACCTGAGGGGTGATCTCGCCTCGTTCCGAGACGACATGCACGTCGACCGCCGGACGGCCCAGCGGCAAGTGATCCTGGCGTTGGTGGTGGCCCTCGTGAGCATGATCTTGTCGATGAACGGGATCGGCTGACCCACCGAGGGCGAGTGGCTACTCGGCCAGCCACTCCCGGACCAGGTCGGCGAGGCGGTCGATCCCCACGTTCTTGGCGGCGCTGACCCACACGACCTCGCTCTTCTCCAGGCCGCAGCCCTCGGCCACCTCCTTCTTGCGCTTGTCGCGCTGCGACGACCTCACCTTGTCGTGCTTGGTCGCTATGACCGCGAACGGGAGCTCCTCGGCCCGGAGCCACTCCAGGAGTTGGAGGTCGAGCTTGGTGGGTCCGACCTCGCCGTCGACCAGCACCATGATCTTCACCAGCTCCTCACGACCGGTGAGGTAGCCCTCGATCATCTGCTGCCAGTCGGCCCGCATCGACTTCGACACCGCCGCGTAGCCGTAGCCCGGGCAGTCGACCACCGTGGTGCCGTCGGGCAGCTCGAACAGGTTCAGCAGCTGGGTGCGTCCCGGCGTCTTGGAGACGTGGGCCAGCTTGTTGCGGCGGGCCAGCGCGTTGAGCAGCGAAGACTTGCCCACGTTCGACCGTCCCACCACCGCCACCTCGGCCGGGCTGGACGGCAGCGCGTCGAGCCGGTCGGCCGACTTCACGAACCGGAGCTGCAACGGCTGAGCCATGCCCCGCAGATTGTCACAACGACGCTTCCCTCCCGTTACGCCAACCGAAGCCGCTGCCCGAGGGCGTATCAGGGCAGGGGCTGGGCTTCGCCTGAGTCCTCG
This sequence comes from Acidimicrobiales bacterium, assembly GCA_012513855.1. GTDB lineage: Bacteria > Actinomycetota > Acidimicrobiia > Acidimicrobiales > Iamiaceae > Aquihabitans. The sequence continues at coordinate 1,019 of JAAZBK010000258.1, read as the reverse complement.
CTGATCATCAGGCCGCTGCCGTCGATGGCGACGAAGTCGGAGCCCTTGATCTGGTTGAGGGTGCGGAGCTGGTCGTTGTCCCAGCGCTCGTCGGGCACGCCGGACATGTACCAGGAGGACCCGTTGTCGGCGATGATCGCCCCGTGGGTCTTGAGGGCCACGATGATCGGCCGGACCTGCTCGGGGAAGTTCGCCTCGTCCACCGAGGCCTTCAGCCGGAAGCGTTCGCCCATGGCCGGCCGGTTGGGGTCGGTGCTCGAGCTGGCGTAGTGGCTGGCCGGCCACAGGTAGGCCCGGCGGGACTGGGGCACGGTCATGCGGATGGCGTGGTCGATCCGACCGGCGGCCACCTCGTCGTAGCGGACGAGACCGGGCAGGATCGCCAGCCCGGCCGCGTCGGCCGACGTCCAGCCGAGAGGGCGCTGGTCGTTGGATGTCAGGTCCCAGATCGCTCCCGATCCGGCGCTCCACGTCCCGTCGCCGTCGGGGTAGGCGGAGTAGAGCTCGTAGAGGACGCACTCCTCGGGCTCCACCATGAGGATGTGTCGGTCGCCGGAGCTACCAGCACCACCCTCGATCGGCGGGTCGGCGGGGATCGGATAGCCACCCGGGTCGCTCTCGTCGTCGTACTCGAAGTCGACCTCTACCTTGGCCTGACCGGGCGCCACCACCACGTAGGGGATCCCGATGGGGCCACCGTCCCACAGGCCCGAGCCGAAGTCGGCCTTCAGGCCCTTGGTGGCACCGACGGTGTTCACCAGGTTGGTGGAGTTCGACAGCACCGGGGCGTTTACCACCTTGGCGTGCCAGTGGTTGTTGCCGGGGAACATGGTGCACTCGGTGCCGGGGACCTTGGGATCACAGGCCGTCAATCCAGCCGCAACCGCCAGGAGCGCCGCTCCCGACGCCGCAGCCGAGAGGATCCGTCGTCGAGCCATTCGTCGAGCCATGGGTGATCATCGGCACCGGTGGGCCGATCCTCCACCGAAACCTCGGGCCACCCGGTCACGAGACGGGCC
>JAAZBK010000257.1 GCA_012513855.1 Acidimicrobiales bacterium | reverse complement strand
GCCGGGAGGGCCGCCGACGCCCAGATCATGTACGGACCCGCCGGCGAACGGCGCCTTCCCGAGGGTGAGCTCGCCTGGTTGCCGGGCTTCGAGGGCTCCGGACCGGTTCGGATCGGCAACGGCGCCCACGGCCAGTTCCAGCTGGACGTGTACGGCGAGGTGCTGGACGCGCTGTACGTGGGTCGAAAGGTCATGCTCCACGATCGTCCGGAGATGCTCGCTCTCGTCCACTCCCTGGCCAACGTCGTGGTCGAGCGTTGGGAGGAACCCGATGACGGCATCTGGGAGGTGCGCGGCGGCCGTCGACACTTCACCCACTCCAAGGTGATGGCGTGGGTGGCTCTGGACCGGGCGATCAAGTTCGTCGAGGAGGTGGGAGACGACACCGCACCCATCGATTCCTGGCGGCACGTCCGGGATGAGATCCGCCGCGAGGTACTCGATCGGGGCGTCGATCACCGCGGCGTGTTCGTCCAGGAGTTCGGCGGCGAAGCTCTCGACGCCAGCCTGCTCACCGTCCCGTTGGTCGGGTTCCTCCCGGCCGACGACCACCGGGTGGCCAACACGGTCTCGGCCATCCGCCGTGAGCTGGAGCACGAAGGTTTCGTGTACCGCTACGACACCGACGAGACCGATGACGGAGTGGGCGGGGCGGAGGGCACGTTCACCATGTGCACGCTCTGGCTCGCCGACGTGTTGATCCTCACGGGCGACATCGAGGAAGCCCGTACGGTCTTCGAGCGCGTTCTCGACATCCGCAACGACGTCGGCCTGCTGTCGGAGATGTGGGACCCCTCGTCCGGCCGGATGCTGGGCAACTTCCCACAGGCGTTCTCCCACACAGCCCTAGTGACCACCGCCATGGCCCTGGGCCGTGCGGAGACCAGCCAGACCAGTTGGCACCGAGGCTGACCGGGGCCGCTGGGCCGGCGTCGACGGGCGTCACGCCCCGATACAGTCCCGTCACCGCTCGCAGGAGGCAACGAAACCTTGGACCCGGATAAGGCCCGAGCTCTCTACGGATCGCACTACGCCGACCTATACAACGGGCTCTGGGAGGAGAGCGACACCTGGGCACCCGAGACCCGGCTCCACGTGGAGTGGCTCAGCCGATGCATAGACCCGAACGTCCGGTGGTTGGACGTCGGGTGTGGAACCGGCTGGATCCTCAGCCAGTTCCCCGACATCATGCGCGCCGGGATCGACCTGTCGCCGTCGATGCTCGAGCGGGCACGCGCGGCCAACCCAGGCGCTCTCGAGTTCCGCCAGGGCGACATCCGCGACGACATCCCGGACTGGTTCGGATCGTGGGACCTGGTGTCCAGCACGGGCCACGCCTGGTGCTACGTGTCCTCCATCGACGAGGTGGAGACCATCGCTGAGAACATGGCCCGCTGGGCGGCACCGACCGGCACCGTGTTCGTGCAGCCGCCCGATCTGTGCGACCTCACCGGCCATCAGCTCAGCTACGACTTCACGGGCGGCCCACCTGGCCAGGGCAACCTGGCCATCACGGGGGTCGTGTGGAGCTTCACCGACGAGGGCGGCGTGCACGAGAACATGATCTGGCCGTCGCTCGACGTCTGGGTGGGCTGGTACTCCAAGTGGTTCCACCGTG
>JAAZBK010000256.1 GCA_012513855.1 Acidimicrobiales bacterium | reverse complement strand
CGTAGCGCGGCGGTCGAAGCTGTCCGTTCCTGTGTCGCCCCGTCGAACAGCGGCTGAGAAGAGTGGCTGTTGATCGGGCCACCTGGTTTCGGGCCCGCCGGTAGCTTTCGGATCATGACTCGCTTCGGTGTCCACGTCGGCCTCCAGCACACCCACCCCGACGAGCTGCGGACGGTGTGGAGACGCATCGAGGACCTCGGGTTCCACTGGATCTCGGTGTGGGACCACTTCTACGGCGCCACGGGCGAACCCGATGACGCCGAGTGCCTGGAGGCGGTGGCCATGCACACGGCGCTCGCGCTCGAGACGTCGCGGGTGGAGGTGGGGTGTCTCGTCTACTCGGTCGGCTATCGCCATCCCGCGGTGCTGGCCAAGGCCATTACAACCATCGACCTCCTGTCGGGCGGCCGGGCGTCGATCGGACTCGGTGGAGGGTGGGCCGAGCTGGAGTACCGGGCCTACGGCATCCCGTTCCCCTCCGCCGGAGTGCGCCTCGACCAGCTCAGCGAAGCCGCGGCCTGCATCCGTGGACTCCTCCACACCGAGGTGGCCGACTTCGACGGCCGCCACTTCACGCTCACCAACGCCCGCAACGAGCCGAGGCCGGCTCAGGCTCACATCCCCATCTGGATCGGCGGAGGTGGCGAGAAGAAGACGCTCCGGGTGGCCGCCGAGCACGCCGACGGCTGGAACATCCCGTTCGTGGCGCCCGAGACCTTCGCCCACAAGGGCCGAGTGCTCGACGAGCACTGCGAAGCGGTGGGCCGGACGCCGGGCGACATCCGTCGAGCGGTCAACCTGGGGCTCGCCTGGGACGACGACAGCCTGCGCCAGCAGTTCGGGGCCATCGCCGAGTTCGTCCGACCCGGTGTGCTGGGCGGTTCCGATCAGGAGGTGGTCGACCGGATCGGCACCTATGTGGAGGCCGGTGCCGACCAGGTCAACCTGGCCATCCGGGCCCCCTTCGACGTCGACTCGCTGGAGCGCTTCGCGGGAGCCCTCGGGCTCTCCTGACCTGGTCGCCGGGTCGTGCGCTCCAGCGGAGCCGTCGTCGAGGTTCGACCGGAGGCCGGCGTCAGACGCGCTCGATGACGGTGGCCGAGCCCATGCCGCCGGCGGCGCACATGGCCACCGCGCCCCACTGGCTGTCGGTGCGCTCGAGCTCGTTCAACATGGTCACGATCATGCGGGCGCCCGTGCAGCCGATCGGGTGACCGAGAGAGCAGCCCGAGCCGTTCTGGTTGACGATGCCCTCGTCGAGACCCAGGCGACGGGTGGCGGCCAGGGCCACCGAGGCGAACGCCTCGTTGATCTCCACCGCCTGGAGGTCGGACACGCCGATCCCCGCCTTGGCGAGCGCCTTCAACATGGCGGGCTCGGGCGTGAGGCCGGTCTCCTCGGGAGTGAGGGCGGCCGAAGCCCAGCCGCGGATGACCGCGAGCGGGCGCAGGCCGTGGGCCTCGGCGACGTCGCGCGACACGAGCGCCAGAGCCGAGGCTGCGTCGTTCAGGCCCGACGAGTTGCCGGCGGTGGTGGTGGCCCAGTCGCGGTCGGGGTTCAGGACCGGCAGCGAGGCCAGCTTCTCCAGCGAGCTGTTGCGACGTGGGTGCTCGTCGGTGGTGAACTCACCGCCGCCGGGCAGCGGGACGGGGATGATCTCGTTGTCGAAGCGTCCCTCGTCGATGGCCCGCACCGCGTTCTGGTGGGACCGAAGCGCCCACTCGTCGATCTCCTGGCGGTTCAGCCCGGCGATGCGCGCCGCGTTGTCGCCGACGCCGAGGGCGGTGTTGAACGGCGGGGCCAGTTCGGTGGGCTCGTTGGCCGGCGACAGCCAGAACTCACCGCCGCGCGAGGTGCCCGGGGCGGTGGTCATCGACTCCACGCCTCCGGCGATGCCGGCGTCGATCATCCCGGCCGAGATGTTGGCGGCCACCCACTGGACGCCCGCCATTCCCGACGCGCACCACCGCTGCGTGGCCACTCCCGGGAGGCCGGTGAGGCCGATGCGCACAGCGGCGTTGCGGCCGATGTTGCCGCCGCCTTGGAACGATTCGCCGAAGCCCATGTCCTCGAACAGCTCGGGCGCCACACCGGAGCGCTCCACCGCACCGCCGATGGCGATCTCGGCGAGCTGGAAGGCGTCGACCCCACCGAGGGAGCCCTTGTAGGCGGTTGCGATCGGCGTGCGCACGCCGCTGACGATGACGACATCGGTGGACATTCGGTTGGCTCTCCTGCTCATCTGACGAGTCGTCAGATATTGCCAGGCGCGGGGCGCGGCCCTTCCATCGCCGTCCCGGGTGGTGGCCTCGTCAGCCCGGGCGGGCTTGCCTGCTCCGGCGCTTGATGGCTGCCAGTTCGATCCGTTCCGGACGGTCCTTGTACTCCTCGTCCAGCGGGTAGCACCCCGACACCAGCCCGTGGCGAGGCGCGGTGGTGCAGTCGCTGAACGTTCGACAGACGGCCCGGCGGTCGAGGGCACGGCCGGCGAGGGAGTCGGCGGGCAGGGTCGGGTACGAGAGCATCATCCGCCCGAGCCCGATCGAGGTCGCGTCGCCGCGCTCCACCACGGCCTGGGCCACGTGGGCCACGTGGTCCTGGAGGTAGGAGTACCCGCTCCCGACGATCGCCAGGTCGGGATGTTCGTGGGTGAGAGCGGCGGTGACCTGGAGCAGCCGGGCGACGTCGACGAGGGGGTCGGTGGGGGGTTGGTAGCCGTCGGACGGAGGGAAGTACGCCGGACGTTGGATGTGGGGGACGTAGTAGGGGCTGCCCGCGGTCACGCACACCAGGCCGATCCCGAGCTCGCGGAAGCGCCTGAGCACCTGGTGGACCTCGCCGAGATCGGGCTCCGAACCGTCGACCGAACCACCGAACGGCCGCGGCATGCCGTCGCCCGCCACCGGTCGGCCCCGCCCGTCCGCCCCGGGCTCGAAGGGGCGGAGGTCGTAGGCAGAGATCCTCACCCCGACGGCCAGGTCCGGACGGCTCCGGCGGATGCCCTCCACCACCGCGGTCAGGAAGCGCAGACGATGGTCGAGTGCCCCGCCGTAGCGGCCCGGCCGCTGGTGGGCGGCGAGCAGTTCGTGCAACAGGTAGCCGTGGCAGTGCTTCACGTCGACGAACGCGAACCCGGCGTCGGCGGCGATCTCGGCCGCGCGCACGTAGCGGGCGACCAACCCGTCCAGTTCGTCGTCGGCGAGCACGGCGGTGTGGTCGCTGCCGAGCCGGGAGTCGAGCACCGGATGGGTCCAGGCGGTGCGCGGCGCCGGCGCACCCGACGGTCGGCTCCAGCGGCCGGAGTGGGTCAGCTGCAGACCGACCACCAGGTCGCTGGTGGTGCCGTGGGCCTCCGCGTGGGCGCCGACCAGCTCCGAGCGAAGGTCCGCCAGCGCCGCTTCCGCACCTGGTCCGATGGCGAGCTGGTGAGGGTTGGCCCGACCGTCGGGCTCGACGGCGATGGCCTCACCGCCCCAGATCAGCTTGGCGCCGCTCTCGCCGAATCGACGCCATCGACGGCGCACTAGGTCGGTGGGTAGTCCGTCCGGGGTCCCGTCCCAGCCCTCCATCGGGAGCACCGTCCACCGGTTCCCCACCTGGAGGGTGCCGGCGCTCCCGTCGGTGGCGGTGAAGGAGGTCGAGAGGACACCGCCGGGCTCGACCACGTCATCCACCGGTAGCTCGATCCCGAGCTCCGCGGCGCGGGCGCGGAGGTCCGCGGGCGTAGCCAACCGCTTCACCTGGACGATCCCGCTGCGCTTCGTGGTCACCGTCGAGGCTCCATCGATTCGGCGATCGAGGCGAGGACGTCGAGGTCTGATCCCGGACGGGTGGGTGCGGCGCTGGGTACCGATGGCGAATCGATCCAACCTCGATGGTGGAGGAACAACGCCGCGTCGTGGCGGTAGGCGGGGACGGGAGCCCGGAACGAGAACGCACCCAGGTGCTGAAGGCGGTCGTTCAGCTCGTGGAAGGTCGGGTCGCCGTTCGCCCAGGCCGCGTCGCGCTGGGCGAAGAGGTCGGGGCAGAAGGCCGCCAGACCGAGCAGGTAGTCGCTACCCCAGCAGATCATGTCGATGGCGAGGTCGTTGCCCGTGAACACGTGGAAGTCGGGCCGGAGCTCGTCGCGGACGGCGAGTCGCTCCCACTCGGCGATCCGCGACAGCGACGAGTGCTTGGCCCCGATGCAGCTGCTGATGCCGAGCAGCTCGCGGTACGCGTCGAGCGGATAGATGCGGCCGTAGGGCACGAACATCTCGCCGAGCTCGAAGGCCACGAAGCGGTCGCAGTCCCCATCGACCATGCGGTGGGCCTCGATCCACGCCTCGGGATCGAGGTCGTTGAGACCGTTGGACGGGAAGACCACGGGGGTGCCTCCGGCCTCCTGGACCTGGTCGATCGCTTTCCGGTAGCGGCCCGGGTCGAACCCGTCTCCGGGGCGGTCGGCCACGAAGGCGCCTGCCAGGAACGGCGGTCGCCCGGCGGTCGGGGGATGCCCGGCGAGCACCTCGGCCGCGGTGGCCAGCACCGTCCGCCGGGTGACGTCGTCGAGCAGCTGCACGAACCCGGTGTCCATGTTGACGGCCGGGGTCAGTCCGGATTCGACCGTGCGTTCGAGGAGGTTGCGGAACGAAGGCCAGTCGACCGCGCCGTCGTCGGTGTGGGGCAGCAGCACGGCGGCACATCCCCAAGGCCGGCGACGCGGGCGGAGCCTGTCGTGGACGTCGACGATGGGTTCGGCCGCGGTGGACATGCGCGGCAGTCTCGCGGTGGAACACACTTCCTGCAAACGTTTGCAGGCGCTGCTACGTTTCCGGCGATGCCACCAGACCGCGCTCCCACGCTGCATGACGTCGCGCGGCGGGCGGGCGTCCACCCGGCCACGGTGTCCCGGGCGCTGAGCCGGCCAGACATGGTCGCTGCTGCAACCCGGGAAGCGGTGCTGGCAGCGGTGGAAGAGGTGGGCTTCGTCCCGAACCGGGCGGCGCGGCGCCTCGTGAGCGGCCGCAGCGACGCTATCGGTGTACTGGTCCCCGACATCACGAACCCCTACTTCGGTGCCATGGTCCAGGCGATCCAGGGCGACGCCCGTCGTGACGGTCTGGCCGTCCTCATCGCCGACACCGGCGCGGACCCAGCCGAGGAGCGGCGGGCCCTCCAGGCGCTGAGCCGGCAGGTCGACGGGCTCGTGGCGGTCACCCCCATCACCGACCTGGCGGCGGCGACGGTGCCCGTGGTGGCCGTGAACCGCCAGCTGCGAAACCACGCCAGCGTCGTGGTCGACCAGGACGCCATCGCCCACCTGGCGCTGGGACACCTGGTCGATCTGGGACACCGCCGGATCGCGGTGGTGAGGGGGCCGGCCGCGTACTGGTCAGCGATGCGACGGGACCGAGCGGTGGAACGGTTCGCGGCCGGAGCCGAGGGATGCCGGATCGACCTCATCGGGCCCGCTCCCGCCACCTTCGAAGGTGGGCGGACGGCCTACGGCGCGGTGGACAGCAGCGGAGCGAGCGCGGTGGTCGCGTTCAACGACCTCCAGGCCACCGGCCTCCTCGTGGCGGCGGGCGAGGCCGGGCGCGAGGTGCCCTCGTCGCTCACGGTCGTCGGCTCCGACGGCCTCGGCCTGGCCGCCATGACCGCACCGCCGCTCACCACGGTCGCTGCGCCGCTAGAGGAGCTCGGTCGCACCTCGCGCCAGCTGCTCGGAGAGCTGCTCCAGGACGCTTCCGGAGCGCGCCGCGTCACCCTCAGCCCGCGCCTCGTCGTCCGGCGAACCAGCGCGGCGCCCGTCGTCATCACCCGCAAGACCCGCCACCACAGGGGGAGGACCCACCATGTCCCACGATCCTGACCGCCCGCTCCACGGCGATCCGACGCTTCCGCCGGCCGCCGCGACCGCACCAGAGGTGCGATCGGTGCCGGGCATCGACCGGCGCCGCTTCCTCGTCGGCTCGACCATCACCCTGTTCGGGTTCGACCTGTTCGGATGGATCCCCAAGGGCAACGACCCGCTGCCGCCGGTGAGGCCGCAACCGCCGCGCCCGCCGGCGCACGGCGGCAACCTGGTCCGGCCCGGTACGGCTGGGCTCATGGACGAGCAGGTCTTCCAACGCCGGGTAGACGACTACCTGGCGTTCGCGACCGCCCGGGTGAACCCGGAGAACCCCACCAACGTGGCCGCGCACCTCACCCGGGCCCGCCGTGATCCGTCGTACCGGTGGGACCCGTCTTCGGTGAACCTCGAGGCCATGGCGCGGCGCTTCGCCCGCATCGACGCGTGGGAGGACACCCGCGACTTCGATCTCATGTACCTGCTGTGGCTGCTCGACCTGGGCCGCGGCGACACGCCCACCACCCGGTTGGACCGCGCCCTCCTCACCGCCATCGAGGAACGGCTGATCGCCAACCGCTACCGCTACGACGATCCGCTGCCCGACGACCGGGTCGACAACCTGTGGTTCTGGTCCGAGAACCACATCATCATCAACCTCGCGCTCGAGTTCCTCGCCGGCCAACGGCTCCCCGAGCGGACGTTCGCGGTCACGGGCATGACCGGCGCCGAGCACGCCGAGCGCGCCCGTGCCGACATCGTCGAGTGGGTGTCCGAGCGCATCGAGCTCGGCTTCTTCGAGTGGCACTCCAACGTCTACATGCTCAAGAACATCACTCCGTTGCTCATGCTCGCCGAGCTGTCCACCGACCTCGAGGTCGCCGCCATGGCCGCGATCGGCCTCGACCTGTGCCTGCTGGACATGGCCGGTCACAACCACGCCGGTTGCTACACGGCACCACGGGGACGCACCTACAAGAAGGACAAGATGTCCTCGCTCGACGAGGCCACCTTCGGCACGGCCAAGTTCGTGTTCGACGACACCGACGCGCCCTACACCTCCACCAGCGACGGAGGAGCGGCGTACCTGTGTGCGGCCCAGCGGTACCGGCCCCCGCAGGCGGTCATCGACATCGCCACCGCCTCGGGCGAGAGCGTGGTGCGTGAGCGCCACGGCGTGTACTTCGATGGAAGCCAGCCGGTGACCGACGACGTCGTCGCGCCCTACGGCAAGGACTTCCGTGACCCGGCCAACCTCCCGTTCTGGTGGAGCCTCGGAGCCATCGGTATGTGGCCCCTGGCCAAGGTGGGGGTCGACGCCGCCAACGAGTTCCGCCTCTGGGACACCGAGCTCTTCGCCCAGGTGAACCTCATGGCGGCCATCAACGACTACGACCCGGTCCGCATCGCCCACTGGGTCCAGGAGCGGTCATCGGTGATCAACTTCGGCTTCCTCAGCGAGGCCAACACCTACGCCTACCGCAACGACAAGGTGTCGATGGCTTCGGTGGTCGACCACCGGCCGGGCGAGATGCGAGACCAGGCCCACGCCTGGCAGGCGGCGATCGACGAGAACGCCATGGTCTTCACCAACCACCCGGTGACCGACGCCGACCAGAGCACCGACTGGCGTTCCGACGGGCGGCCCGGGTACTGGACCGGCGAGGCGTCGATGCCCCGTTCGGCGCAGTTCGAGCGCACCGCCGTCCACATCTACCTGCCGGACTGGGACGAGAGCACCGACCCGCTGGTGTGGGGCGTGTTCGGGTACCGCCCGTTCACCCACGCCTACGTCCCCCAGGACCACTTCGACCAGGTGGTGCAGGCCGGCCACTGGACCGTGGCGGAGCGCAAGGGCGCCTACATCGCCCTCTGGTCGTGGCGTGCCCCGACGTGGCGGATCTACGACCCTGCGGTGCAGGCCACCAGGGACATGGTGAAGCCCTTCGACCTGGTAGCCGAGGGCGGTCCCGACAACGTCTGGATCGCCGAGGTGGGCACGAGCGAGGTCGACGGGACCATCGACCAGTTCGTTGCTTCGCTGACTGCGGTTGATCCCGCGGTGGCGCGCGACGACTCCGGCTTCGCCGTGGCGTGGACGTCGCCGTCAGCGGGGCCGATCACCTTCTCCAGCACGGGTCCATTCGTGGTCGACGGTGCCGAGCAGCCCCTGGGCGACTTCCCCCGCCACGAATCACCGTGGGGAACCGTCGACCACCTCGCCACCCGCTACGACCTGAACACCGCGGGCGCGGGTTGGAGGATCGACCGGCACGGCTGGCAGCGCAAGGTGTCCGAGCGCCGGGGTCGACCGCGGCGGTGACCGGGTTCGCGGTCGTGGGGGCTGACCACCTCCACGTCTTCTCGATCGTGGCCGGGCTCGTCGGAGCGGGAGCCAGACCCGTCGCCCACGCGGAGTTGGGCGACCTCGTCGCCGGCTACGCGAGCTGGCAGGCCGGATCCGAGGCTCGGACCTACGACGACATCCTGGACAGCGACGACGTCGACCTGGTCGTCACGGTCGGGGTCCCGGCGGAGCGGGCCGACGTGGCGATCGCCGCCATCGAAGCCGGCAAGCACGTCGTCTCGGCCAAGCCCGGTGTCACCACCCGGTCCTCCCTCGACCGGCTGCGGGGAGTGCTCGCCGGCAGACCCGGTCGACCGTGGACCGTCCTCTTCACCGAACGCTTCGAGAACCGGGCTGTGGCCCGCGCGGTGAAGATGGCCCGTGAAGGCGCCATCGGTGAGGTGGTCCACGTGATCGGCACCGGTCCTCACACTCTCGGTGCGGATAGCCGGCCCGAGTGGTTCTGGGACCCGGCTCGCAGCGGGGGCATCCTGGTTGACCTCGCCTCGCACCAGATCGACCAGTTCGTCGCCCTCTGCGGGACCGACGTGCTGGGCGGCGGGGTCGAGGTCGCCTCGGCACGCGTCGGCAACGTCTCCTGCCCGGACCACCCCGCCATGCAGGACGTCGGATCGTTGACGCTGCTGGCGCCCGGTGCCGTGGGCGACCACCGCGTCGACCTCCTGTCGCCCAGCGGCCTGCCCACGTGGGGCGACGTGCGCCTGGTGGTCATCGGCACCGAGGGCACGCTGGAAGCGCGTGCCAACGTCGACGTGGCCGGGGCCGACGGGGGCGAGCACCTGATCCTGACCGATCAGACCGGGGTACGGCGCGTCGACGTCAGCTCCGATCCGGTGACGTGGGCGGTCGACCTGCTAGCCGACGTGGACGACGGCGGCGAACGGCTCATGACCCAGGACCACGTGCTCACGGTCTGCGACCTAGCGCTCCGGGCGCAGGAGCAGGCATCGTCGTGGGGGATCTCGTGACCGACCGGGCACCTCTGCGGGTCGGCGTGGTCGGCACCGGCATCGGCCAGCTGCACCTCCTCTGCTGGCTCGAGGTCGTGGGGGCCGACGCGGTGGCCATCGCCGAGATCGACCCGGACAGGCGAGAGCGGGCCGGGCGGGACTGGGGGCTGCCGGCGGTGGCGTCGCTGGAGGAGCTGCTCGAGTTCGGCGTCGACGTGGTCGACCTGTGCACGCCGCCGGCCCAGCACGAGGACCAGATCGTCCGGGCGCTGGAGGCCGGTGCCCACGTGATCTGCGAGAAGCCTCTGGTGGCTTCGGTAGCCGCCTGCGACCGGATCGCCACGGTGGCGGCCCAGGCCCGAGCGGCCACGGGCGCGCGGCTCATGCCGATCCAGCAGTACCGGTTCGGCTCCGGCGCGGCAAGGGCGCGTGCGCTGGTCGATGCAGGGCTGACCGGACGCCTCTACACGGCGTCTTCGTCGACGTGGTGGCGTCGCGACCCGCCCCACTACCGGGAGGCCCCATGGCGGGGCACGTGGCACGGGGCTCTGGGCGGAACGCTGGTCAACCACGCCATCCACCTCCACGACCTGCTCACCTGGATCGGTGGTCCGCTGGTGGAGGTGCTGGCGCGGACGGCCACCCGGGTCAACGACACCGAGGCCGAGGACTGCGCCGTGGCCATCGGCACCACCGCCGACGGTGGCCTCGTGACCATGAACGCCACCACCGGCGCGGCCTCCGAGTCGTCCAGGCTCACCTGGCACTTCGAGCACGTCACCATCGAGTCCGGCACCGATGCCTACGATCCCGGGAGGGGGCCGTGGCGCTTCGAGTTCCGCAACCCCGAGGTGGGCGCGGCGGCCGAGGAGCTCTGGGCCGGCACGGTCGACGGCCCTGCGCTCTACACCGGTCAGCTCCAGGCGTTCGTCGACGCGCTGCCCGGAGGCGACCTGCCCGTCACCCTCGACGACGCCCGCGCCACGTTGGAACTGGTCACCGCCCTCTACTCATCGGCCCGGAGCGGCCGGTCCGAGGCGCTGCCGCTGGCGAACGACCACCCGGCTCGCGGATCCTGGTTCCCCGCCTGAGACCGGTCGCGCTCCTCAGGCGCCGCCGCGGGCGGCGCAGGAGACGCAGGTCTCGACCCCGGGGATGGCTGCGAGCCGAGCCTCGGGGATGGGCCGACCACAGACGGCGCAGCGCCCGTAGGAGCCAGCCGCCAGCCGGGCGAGGGCATCGTCCAGCAGGTCGATCCGGCGAATGGCATCGTCTCTCAGGGCGATGACCTGGGCCCGCTCGAAAGCGATGGTGGCCCCTTCCGGATCGTGCTCGTCGTCGGTGTTCACCAGGTCGGCGCCGTCGACGAACTCGTCGAAGTCGGCCTGTCGGGCCTGGCGCTGGGCGTCCGCCTCGGCTCGTGCCTCGAGCAGGGCCGCCCTCACGGCATCGACGTCGATCGCTTCGTCGGTCACGCGCGGCTCCTCTCGGCGTCCTCTTCACTCCCGGCGCTTCACCCGGTCAGCATGGCCCAAGGCCCGGGCGTTCACACCTCGTCGGGGTGCTGTCCCCGACAACTCGATTGCCCAGGCGTCCTCGTGGGGCGAGGCTTCGGCGATGCCCGCCGTCCACTACCTGCTGTACGACGTCTTCACCGACGTGCCCTTCGCCGGGAACCCCCTGGCGGTGGCCATCGATCCGCCCCCGCTCAACACGACGCAGTGCGCCACGGTGGCACGCGAGCTGAACCTGTCGGAGACGATCTTCGTCCGCACCGATGGAGCACACGTCACCGCCCGGATCTTCACGCCCACCGCGGAGCTGCCGTTCGCCGGGCACCCGACGATCGGTGCTGCCCTGGCGCTCCACGACGAGGGCCTGGCCGGCAACGACCTGGTGATCGAGGAGGGGGTGGGTCCCGTGGAGGTGACGATCCGGAACGGCATGGCCACCCTCACCACCGCCCAGCCTCCGGCCGCGGTCGACGTGGCCGATCCCGACGACGTCGCCCGGGCCCTGGGCCTGACGATCGGCGACCTCCATCCCGCGCTCGGACCGCGGGGCTGGTCCGCCGGGGTGCCCTTCACCGTCGTCGCCGTACGAGACGTCGACGTACTCGGCCGCACCCGGATCGACCTCGCCGCTTGGCAGGACACCGTTGCCCTCAGCCCCGCGCCAGAGCTGTACGTGATCGCTCCGCTGGAGGGGCCCTCTGGCCGGTTGTGGCGGGCGCGCATGTTCGCCCCGGGCATGGGGATAGCGGAGGACCCGGCAACCGGTGCGGCCGCGGCGGCCGCGGTCGGCTTCCTGGCCGGCGCGGCGACCGGTGACCGCCTGGACGAAGGTTGGCTGATCACCCAGGGCGTCGAGATGGGGAGGCCGAGCGAGATCTACGCCGCCGGCGTGCTGCGGGGAGCAGATCTGGTGGCGGCCACCGTGGGAGGACGGGCGGTGCGGGTAGGACGCGGAGAGCTCCAGGTCTGATCCTCGACGAGAACCGTCACCTCAGCCAGCTCGTCGGCTCACAGGGCGCGTCAGGCGCGGGCGGCGTCGACCGAGGTCGTGTGGGCGAGCACCGCTCGAGCGAGAGGGTCGATCACCGCCGGGTGCAGGGCGTGGCCCATGCCCGGGATCGAGACCAGCTCGGCGCCGGCTACGAGAGACGCGAGGTGGGCCGCGTGAGGCGGCGGGTTGATCGGATCGGCGGGCGCCTCCACCACGAGGGTGGGCACCTCGACATCGGCCAGCTCGGTGCCGCGCTCCAAGCCCGACTGGTCGGCCATGGCGTGGGCGACCGGGGCGTCGAAGCGCCCGCTGTGGTCGATGATCCGTCGTTCGAGCTGCCTGAACACCTCGGGGTCGAAGTCGAGCTCGGTGCCGTTGAGCAACCGCCAGTGCTCCACCCTCCACTCCAGCTCCGCCTCCGGATCTCGTTCGTCGCCCATCTCCGCCCAAAGTGCGAGCAGCGCCGGATCGGGGCCTGGTAGGTCGTCCTCCGGAACCTGGCTGCCCGACGCCAGCCCGCTTCCGAGCGCTGCGGTGCAGAACGCGGTGGCCGAGAGCAGACGGTCGGGGTGGTCGATCAGCAGGAGCTGCACCAGCACCCCACCCATCGACATGCCCACCACGTGCGCTCGCTCCAACCCCAGTGCGTCGAGCACCGCGATCGCGTCGGTGGCCAGGTCGCGGATGGCATAGGGGTGGTCGTCGAACGCCCAGGTGGACCGGCCCGTGTCTCGGTGGTCGTAGACGACGACGCGGTGGTGCTCGGCGAGCTGCTCGACGAAGGCATCTGGCCAGCCCAGTCCGGAAGCGTTGGCACCCATGATCAACAGGAGGGGAGTGCCGGTCTCCGGCCCGGTGGCCCGGACCCACAGCCGGTAGTGGTCGCTGACGTCCACGAAGCACTCCATGTCCCGAGTATCGACCAGTGGCGTCCCCCACGCGCTCCCGATTCGACTCGGAGGCGACCGACCGAAGTCAGCTGGTGGGCGCCGAGCTGCTGCCGGCCATCTCGATCCATCGGCCGATGGCGTCGACCGCTGCTGACGCGTCCTGACCAGTCGTGAGTCCCTCGATCGGGAGCAGTCTCATCACGTTGGTGTCGTGGATGAGGACGACCAGATCGTCGAAGACGCGAACGGACCGGTACCGAGACCACGACAGGTCCTCGGAAGCGCTCTCACTCTCGCTTCGGGTTCCGCTCGGGCCGGCTCGGAAGGTGAAGGGCTCGGACGCCGCCGGCAGGTCGTGGAGCCTCTTCGCCAGCCTGGTCGCGGCCGTCCGGTTCCAGAGCTTGGCGCCGCCGAACACAGCGACGACGGCCGTGGCCAGCGCCACTGCCGTCCCGACCGACGACGTGGCGCCGATGACGATCACGACCAGCACCACGATCGGCCAGTAGCCGTACCGGACGAAGGCCGAGCGGTCGCCTTCCTTCTCCTCGACACGAAGCGCGATGTAGGACTTCGCCCAGTGGTCGAGGTCGATCAGATCCTCATCGACCTCCCACACGAAGTCCGCAGCACGTGGGTCCGGGCCGTCCACCCTCCAGAACCTACCGGCGACCTGGAGATCCGAGCTGTCCGATAGGAACGACACGCCCTTCCGCGGGGTCACGCCAAGGTCACGCCGCCTCGATAGCGCCTGCTCAGCCTGCCGGTCGTGAGGCCATGTGGACCGGTCGGCCCTGCCGGCGTTCACCCGGCTCGTTCGAACGCCTCCGCGAGCCATTGGACGACTTCGTCGTCGATCTCGTCGGGACCATGGACCTCCAGGTGGTGCATCCAACGCCGCTTGGCGGGTTGCACGACCTCCTTGAATCGGCCGGAGCGAACCTCTCGCCCGAGTGCGATGGACAGCACGACCTCGGCACCGGGCTGCTGCAGGTACTGGCCCGGCAGCCAGAGGTAGGCGAACCCCCGCTTGCGCCGGAACGCGATCTGGCTCTTCGTCGTGCGCACGTCGAACGAACCGAGCGCACCGAGGCGGGCACAGACCTCCTCATAGACCGAGAGAGCGACCGGATGCCCGTCCAGGAAGGCTGCTGGCTCCACCCCATGGAGCGTGGCATACGTCGCGCGACGAAGGCCCGGGGGCTCCCGAAGCCGAGGGATGACTGGGCCTTCTGTGTGTGGAGCGCGTACGGAGAATCGAAGTCCCCGTATTCAGCTTGGGAAGCTGCCCGGAGCGGTTCGCTGACCAGCCGGTTCGGGCGAACGGGCAGGTCAGCTCATCCGTGGCGTACCTCCCCGTACCCCTCCGTCACCGCAGATCTCACCCCGTAGGGTCACGCCAAGGTCACGCCGATCCGGCGCTGCGTACTCAGCTTTGTCAGGCTGATGTCGGGTCCCGCAGGCCCCCGAACGCGCCATGGCCGGTCCTCCGCTCGGCCCGTAGCCTCGGCTCCGTGCCGAGCAGCGCTGCGCTGCGCGTGCCAGGTGTCGGTCCTGCTCGGCGACGGTGCTCACGAAGGCACGGTACGACCAAACGAAACATCCGAACACCCGCCAACGGTCAACGGTCAACGGCGACTTTGGTTGCTTCGGTGGGGTGGGTGCGGCGAGGGGGCGAGACTTGGATTTCAGCGGTGTAATTCCAAGTTTCGCGCGCGAAACTTGGAATCTGACCGATACATTCCAAGTCATGTCGTCGTTGCGAGACTCGCCGGTCGGGTCGCTCGTCCCCATCGCCGGGTTCGACGCTCGGTTCGATGAGGAGTATCAGGCGGAGTCGTTCGTCCCTGCCGATCTCCCTGGTCGCATCGATCTACCGGCGTCGGCTTGGATGGTGGTGAGCGAGGCGAACGCCGAACTGGGGCGCCTTGATGCAGCGGCGAGCCTCATCCCGAACCCGCAGTTGGTGACTCGCATCGCGACTCGCCGTGAGGCGGTTGGCACCTCGGCGCTGGAGGGAACCTACGCAGAGCTGACCGACTTGTTTGCCGCCGAGGTGCTGCCGTTCGAGGAACAGGAGGCCGAGGTCGCGCCCAACGTGCGCGAGGTCATGAACTACGCCCGCGCTGCAGACGCCGCCTACGGCTGGATCGGCGAGCGACCGATCACGTTGGGGATGTTGGCCTCGCTGCAGGCCGAGATCGTTCGCGGAACGGACAGCGACGGGCCGGAGGCCGGGTCGATCCGCCAGAGTCAGGTGTTTATCGGGGCGAAGAACCGCCGGGTGAGCAAGGCTCGATTCATCCCGCCACCTCCGGGAGACCAGCTCCGCGCCATGTGCGAGCGGTGGGTCGACTGGCTCCGAGCCGTCGAGCCTGTCGAGCAGATCCAGCTCATCGCTCGGGTGGCCATGGCGCACTACCAGTTCGAGACGCTTCACCCCTTCACCGATGGCAACGGGCGGGTCGGTCGTCTCGTCGCGATCTTGCAGCTGATGCACGAAGGCGCGCTTCGATCACCGGTCCTCTCGGTCTCGCCATGGCTCAAGGACCGTGCCGACGAGTACCGAGACCACCTCCTCGCCGTCAGCACCACGGGCGACTGGGCACCCTGGATCGAGTTCTTCGCCCACGGCGTTCGCGCCGAAGCCCGCTCCGGCCACGAGCGAATCATGCGCCTGCTCGCCCTGCGCGGACAGCTCGGTGACATCGTTCGCTCGGCGCTCCCGCGGGCGCGGCTCGCTTTGGAGATCGCCGACGACCTGATCGCCTACCCGATCCTCTCCGTCTCGGATGCTCAACGGCGCTACGGCCGCTCGAACCAGGCCAACCGCAACGCAATCGGATCGCTCATCGAGCTCGGCGTTCTCGAGCCGTACACCGATTCGGCTTACGACCGCCTCTTCTGGAACCGACGGGTGTTCCAGATCATCGACAGTTGACGGGACGGATGGATGTGAAGGAGCCGGCTCATGGAGCATGAATCGGAGGTGGAGGACGACGTCGAACTCGCCACGCGGCTGCTCGCCGAATGGGACCAGGGACGCGGCACATCCAAGAGCGAGATCGAAAGGCGGGAGTGGGGCGACGGTGGAGCGCATGGCCGTCGGTTCGACCGCTTCATCCGCCAGACGCTGGGGGTAGCGACCACCAAACCGTCCCGCCAGACCGACCAGATCGCCGACCTCGAAGCTCAGCTCCGGCGACACGGCCTCGTCCCGGATGGCCGAGAGCTGGACGAATGGGAGCAGCAGCTCGATCACGGGCGGCATGCAGCGCTCGCCGCGCTTCGAGTGTGGAACGACCCAACAGCGACCTTCCGGACAGAGAGCTTCGCGCTTCTATTCGTTACCGCGTGGAACAGCGTGGCCTTGGCGGTGCTGCATCAGGCAGGGGCGGAGTGGCGAGACCTCGATCAGCGTGGCGTTCCCCGAATGGTCGACGGTCGTGAGCGTGCGCTGGAGACCACCGAGCTCATCGCGTTGGCGTTCGACGGCGACCGTCATCTCGGCCTGCGCCGGAACGTCGGGTTCTGGTTAGGGCTGCGCAATCAGGTTGCTCACCGCCACCTCCCGGCACTCGACGTCGCAACGATTCCCCAGGCACAGGCGGGCCTGCTCAACCTCGAAGGTGTACTTGAGGACTGCTTCGGGCCGGACTTCGTCATGGGGTCAGCGCTGTCGGTGCCGCTGCAGCTCACCGGGTTCCGCGACCCAGGGGTCCTTTCGTCTGTCAAGAAGCTGCAGGCCTCCCTGCCGCTCGACGTCCAGAACTACCTCAACGACCAGGCCACGTTGAATACCGGTCTTACCGACGATCCTGCCTACATGCTGCGGGTCACCTTCGTCCCGGCTGTCCCGGCCTCTGGGCGAAGCCCGGACGCCGTCGCCAACTTCGTGAAGCCGGGTGAGGTCACCGAGGACCTTGCTCAGGCACTGAAGGAGTACACCGTCGTGACCAAGGTCGTGAAGGCGGAACGACCGCACCTCATCGCCACCCAAGTGGTGGAGGCGGTGAGCGATCGGACTCCGTATCGGTTCACGATCCGGATGCACGCGCTGGCAGCGCGGAGGCTCAAGGCGCGACCGGAGAAGGGCACCGATCAGACGGCGACGGATCCTCGCTACTGCGAGTACGTCACATCGGTGAAGCGCCACCTCTACAGCCAGGCCTGGATCGATCGCCTCGTTGAAGAACTCTCGACCGAGGCCGGATTCCGAGAGTCAGTCGGAGAGGCGTCGCGCGGCCAATGGAGCTGGAGCTCTGGAGGCTGTGCAAGCGCCTCGAGCAGCAGGGGCGCCAGCTCCTGGGGCTCTGTTCCGGCTAGCGCGCCTACGCGCCGCATTGGGCCACCACGCTCGGCGTCGCGCTTCCAGGTTCGGAGAAGGTCGACGGAGTACGAGCGAGGCTCGATCTGGTCGATCAGCTTGTGGCACGGCTTGCAGAGCAGGCAGAGGTTCTCGAATCGGTTGCGATCGTCCTGGCTCATGTCCTCAGCGGGCCAGTAGCGCCATCCCCGATCGCCGTCCGGATCAGCCGGGGGAAGCTCGTCACGGATGTGCGCGATGTCGAAGTTGACGACCGGCCTCGCCTCGCGCCACACGACGAGAGGCTCGACGCAACCTGGGTTGTAGCAACTGCCAGACGCAGCATTCAGCAGCGCAGCCTTGTCGCCGGAGCGCAACGTCTTCTTGGTTCCCACACGAAGAGCATGGCGCGCGGCGCCCGTCGCTTCGTCCACCGTGCTCGTGTTCCTGCGCATCGTCGCGACGTGTCGAGCAACGGCGGCCGATCCGTAGGGTCACGCCAAGGTCACGCCGGCCGTTTCGGGCCCTCAGACGACGAAGGCCCAGGCGCCGGAAACACCGGTTGACCTGGGCCTTCATGCTGGAGCGGGTGAGGAGAATCGAACTCCCGTATTCAGCTTGGGAAGCTGATGTTCTGCCATTGAACTACACCCGCAGATCGGCATCGCTGCCGGCACTGCTCCGGTGGAGCATAGCCAGCCGACCCCCGTCAGTCCCCCACGTCGGCCGGCGACGCGGCAGCGAGGCGCCGGGCCACGGCCTCGGCGAGTGGGACGGCGCGGTGCTGCTGGCCGTAGGTGCCTATCAGCACGTCGCCGCGGCGCTGGTAGATCATGGTGGTGTCCTGGGACCGGCCGTCGGTGGTGCTGGCGGTCACGTGGACGGCGATGTGATCGTCGGCGAGCGACGTGAGCAGGTCTGCCGGGAGCGGCTCGGCCTCATAGATCAGATCCGGGACCCCGGCCACGCGCGAGTTCGTGGCGACGCCGGCCGGGCATTCGCTGATGGCCTGGCGAACCTCGTCCATGGCCTTCTCGGCCGAACCGGGCGAGTACAGCACCGCCTCGCTCGAAGCCACGTAGGTCTCGTCCAAGTAGACGTTCACCTGATGCCGGAACAGGCGCTCCTTCTCGGTGGTGAAGGTGAAGCCGCAGTAGTCGAGCGTGATCTGGTTGACCACCTGGAGGCCCTGCTCGCGCAGCTCGGAGGTCTCGCCGTCCACGAGGTCTTCGTCGGCGATCGCCAGTTGTTCCAGGAGCGCTGCCGGAGCCGTGGCGTCGGTGGGTTCGGCGTCGTCGGCGTCGTCGGCGTCGCCTGAGTCGCCTGGGTCGGCTGAGTCGTCGGGGCTGGGTGGTGGGTCGGTGGCCTCGGTGGACGGGCTCGGGTCCGCATCGGCTGCGGTGGTCGACGGCCCGATGGCCTCGTCGCCGCCGGTGCTGCAACCGAGCAGGGACGTTGCGAAGACGGCGACCACGGCGAGGACGGCCAGTGGGGCTGAGCGGGAGGGCATGGGCACGATCTTGGCGCGTGGGCGCTCGGACGGCCTCGCTCAGGCGGCCGGGCGCCGGATCGGTAGCGTCGGGGACATGGAGCCGATCCCCGACGTCACCGGTACAGCGGCGTCGGATCTCGAGGACTTGGACCGGAGCACGATGGGGTCGGAGGGGGCGCCCGTGTCCCTCAGCCCGAAGGTGATCGTGTTCTGGCGGCTCCCGTGGGTGATCATCACCCTGCTCCTGGTCCTCGGGTGCACCATCGGTGCGCTGGCCACCGAAGGCGCGGCCGGATGGCTGATCGCAGGCGTGGTGGTCCTGGCCGTCGGGATCACGGGAGGCCTTCTGCTACCTCGGGCTCGGTACCGGCGCTGGCGGTACTGGGTCACCGACGAGACGATCGAACTGCGCCACGGGCTCGTCTTCCGGGCCGAGTCGTCTATCCCGCACTTCAGGGTGCAGCACATCGACGTCCGCCAGGGCCCGCTCCAGCGCTCCGTCGGTGTCGTCGACATGGTGATATCGACGGCGTCGGCCGCCACCGACGCCACGCTGCCGGGGGTGGAGCCGGAGCGGGCCGACGCCATCCGACAGGTGGTGCTCGCCCGCGCCGAGGCCGATGACGCAGTCTGATCACCCGCCCCCGCCCCCGCCGCCGGTGCCGGATGGCCCTGGTCCTTGGGGTCCGCCTCCTCCCCACCTGGCCCCGCTCGATCCGGGGAACCGGCCCCCCGTCCCCGGCGGGCCGGAGGCGCCGGTGCCCGTACCATCGGATTCCGACGGCGGGCCCACCCTCGGGCCCCGCCGGTTGCACGCGGTGTCGCCCGTGCTCGACATCTTCCCCGGGCTCCAGCAGGGCTTCGTGCCCCTCGTCGTCCTGGTGGTGAGCATCGGTCGCTGGGGTCTGCTGGGCGCGGTGGTGCTGGCGGCGGTGATCATCGGCTGGCGGGTTCTGGCCTGGTCTCGTCACAGCTACCGCATCGAGGACGGGGTGCTGAGGATCGAAGAGGGGGTCCTGAACCGACAGGTCCGGGAGATCCCGCTCACCCGGATCCAGCAGGTGGACCTGCGACGCCAGCTGAGACACCGCGCGCTGGGGGTCGTGGCCGTGCGGATCGACACCGCCGGTGGTGGGTCCGGTGCCGAAGCGGTGCTCGATGCGGTGTCCGACGCCCATGCGCTCGAGCTCCGCTCTGCGCTCCTCTCCCACCGGCCGGGCGAGCGCTCAGGCGGGAGCGAGACCGTCGATCCGCTGCACGGTCCTGGTCAGGCGCCCGGGACCCCGATCGGACCCACCCAGGCACCCGAGGTGGTGGCGGAGATGTCGACGCGCGACCTGGCCATCGCCGGCATTACCGGGTCGGGTCTGCTGGCGGGCCTGTCGATCGTGGGCTTCGCCTTCCTCATCCTCGACTACCTGCCCGAAGACACCGGTCAGGACCTCACCGACGACGTGGCGAACCTCCTCGGGACCGCGCTGGTCCTGGCCGTGCTGGCGGTGGTGGTCGTCCCGCTGTGGCTGGCGGTGGCGGCCGGCGCGTCGATCCTGCGCGATCACGAGTTCACCCTGGTCCGCTACGGACCCGACCTCCACCTGCGGCGAGGCCTGCTCGATCAGCGCGAAGCCACCCTCGCGCTGCATCGGATCCAGGCGGTGTGGGTGCTCGACAACCCGATCCGGCGGCGGTTCGGCCTGGCGTCGGTCCAGTTGCAGAGCGCGGCCAGCGGTTCGGAGGCGTCCGGTGATGTCTCACGGGTCACGGTGCCCCTGGTGCGCACCCGCGACCTGGATCGGCTGATGGACCTGGTCCTTCCGGTTGGCGGATCGTTGCCTGGCCTGGTGCCGGCGCCGCGGGCGGCCCTGCGCAGAGCCCGTGTCCGGGCGCTCGGGCTGGCCCTGTTCCTGCTCGCCGCGGCGCTGGTGGTGACCCGCAGCCCGTACGGGCTGATCGCGGGACTGATGATCATCCCCGCCTGGGTGTTCGCGTCCCGGGCCTACTCCTCGCTCGGCCACGCCCGGACCGAAGCGTCGCTGGTCTCCCGGTGGGGAGCGGTCATGCGCAGGACCGTGGTGGTGCCGGTGGCCAAGACCCAGAGCTGCCAGCTGCGGTCGACGCCCTTCCAGCGGCGGGTCGACCTCGCGACTCTCCGGGTCCAGGTGGCCGGCCGTGGCCCCACCGTCGAGGTCGTCGACGGAGACGCCCGGGCCCTCGGCGTCCTTCGAAACGGCGTGCTGGTGGCGCCCGGAGCACGGCTCGACGAGGCGGCGGTTCGACGGCGCACCCACGCGGGTCTGGAGGAGTCCGACGCCGCTGCCGGCCTGGCGGAGGGCTCGGAGCCGGTGACCAACTACCGTGCGGACCCGTGATCCTCTCAGACCGCAGCATCCGCGAGGCGCTGGCCGACGGCCGCATCGAGATCGACCCGCTCGACGATGCGTGCATCCAGCCCTCGTCGGTCGACCTCACCATCGATCGGTACTTCCGGGTCTTCCGAAACCACACCACCGGCGTGATCGACGTGAAGGAGAACCTGGAGGACCTCACCGAGCTGGTGGAGATCCCCGACGACCCCGATCGGGCCTTCATGTTGCACCCCGGCGAGTTCGTGCTCGGCTCCACCGCGGAGCGGGTGAAGCTCTCGACCGATCTCGTCGGACGGCTGGAGGGCAAGTCGAGCCTCGGTCGGCTCGGGCTCCTGATCCACTCCACCGCGGGGTTCATCGACGCCGGGTGGGACGGCCACGTCACGCTGGAGCTGTCGAACATCGCCACCCTGCCGATCACGCTCTACCCGGGCATGAAGATCGGCCAGATCAGCTTCCTGACCATGACCACGGCTGCCGACGTCCCCTACGGATCCGCGGCGGTGGGATCCAAGTACCAGGGCCAGCGGGGCCCGACGCCGTCGCGCTACTGGGAGAACTTCACCGAGCGGCCCTAGCTGCCCGGCGCTCAGCGGACCTCGCCGTCTCCGACCTGAATGCGGGTGCCGTCGGTCAGGCGCGCCTGGACGGAGCCCTCGACCTCCTCCATCTCCACCACCCGCAGTCCGGTGACGGTGTCGATGAGGTTCCCATGGACGTCGCGGGCCACCCGGCGTTGGATGCCGTAGGCCAGGGTCAACATGCCGAGCACCGCGGTGGCGGCGATGACGCGTGCGTCGGCCGGGAGGGTCTCCTCCCACACGAGGATGGTGACAAGGTTGACCACGGCGTGCGCCATCGCCATCGGTAGGACGGAGCCGGAGCGGTAGACGAGGGCCGCGGAGAAGATCGCGTAGGCCACGAACGGGATCGGTCCGGTGCCCGAGGTCATCTGGGAGTGGTGACCGGGCAGGGCGATGAACCACACGCCGGCGATGGCCAGACCGGCCAGGCGGGCCTTCCTGTGGTTCAGGCCGCCGTAGCTCAACAGGACCGCCACCACGGCCGGGACCGCTAGGCGGTAGACGAGCTCCTCGCCCAGCGCCGCGGCCAGCACGGCGGCGAAGAGCTCGAGGCGACCGTCGACGGCGAACACGGCCAGGAGCGCTACGAGGAAGCCGACCGAGCCGAGCCAGTACCAGGCAGCGACCCGACGGAGCGAAGCACGCCCCACCAGGCGGTCACCGCAGGCCGCGCCCAGGGCCAGCGCCGGGATCACCGACATCGACAGCTCGAGGCCGCCCATGGGGATGGTGGGGGTGATGTCGAGGAGGACGCTGATCTCGGTGAGCACCGTCAACGCCGAGGCGAGGAGCACCAGCCGTCGGCGACTGCCCGGATCTCCGAGGTCGGGACCGGGTTCCTCGGTGGGGAGCAGAGGTGGGAAGAGGCGGAGGTGGCGGAGGCTCATCGTCGGGGGAAGGTGACCGGTCGGCGGATCGTCGTCGGTCTCGCTCGGGTCGGTCGAGGCGTTCAGCCGGGATCGGGAGATCCTACGGCGGCGGATCCGGTGGGCCGTGGCGGGAGAACCGCGGCGGATCTGGTCAGAGCTGACGGCCCATCTTCAAGATGTCGGTGAAGTTGTCGCCGAGGCCGGGTTTGGCGGTGGGCCGGACCGGGGGGCCGGGCGTGTCGTCGCCGTCGTCACCCTCGGGTGCGTCATCCTCCGGTGCGTCGCCGGTGGTCTGGTCATCGGCCGTCTCGACGTCGGTCGGGGTCTCGTCATCCGCCGTCTCGTCATCCGCCGTCTCGTCATCCGCCGTCCCGACGTCGGTCGGGATGTCGTCGTCCTCGGGTGCGTCCTCGGGTGCGTCGCCAGCGGTCTCGTCGTCGGCCGGAACGTCGTCGGTCGGGGTGTCGTCGACCGGTTCGTCGGCCACGGTGCCCGAGGCGAGGTCGTCGGTGCCGAGCACGAGGTCGTCGTGGTGGATCCGCGGCGACCCGTCGGCCTCGGCGGCGATGGTGTGACCGCTGTCGGGTCCGGCCTGGACCGGCTCGCCCGTCAGGAGGGCGGTCATGGCCTCGACGAAGCGTTGGCGCGGGAAGGGCCTCTCCAGGGCCGCGGCCGCACCCGCAGAAGCGGCTGCCGCGGCGCTGGCGGGGCCGTCGACCAGAGCCATCACCTGGGCCGGGTAGCGGCGGGTCTCGAACGTGGCCACCACGTCGGCGAGGCCGTCGATCCCCGTGGCGATGACGTCGACCACCAGCACCAGCGCCGATGACGACACCGTGGTGTCGACGATGACCTCCACCTCGGAGCCATCGAGCTGGACCGCGTGTTGGCCGGCTGCGTCGACCACGCGCGCCAGGAGCTCACGCCCACGGCTGTCGGGTTGGGCGATGACGACGGTGGCGGCTCGGTCTCCGCCCAACGCCGTCAGTCCTCCACGGTGGTGAGCATCCCGGTACTGCGATCGGCTTCACCCTGCTCGATGGCTTCGAGGAGGTGCATGGCGATGTCGGCGACCTTGACGTCTTCGTCCTTGCCCAGACCCTTCACACCGTCGTCGATCATGATGTAGCAGAAGGGGCAGGCGGTGGCGACGCGGCTGGCACCGGTGTCGACGAGCTGCTCGGAGCGGGCGTCGTTGACCTTGGTGCCGATGGTCTCCTCCATGAACATGCGGGCGCCGCCGGCTCCACAGCACATGCCCTTGGTGCCGTTGTCGGAAGCCTCCACCAGGTCGATGCCGGCGAGGTTGCCGATGACGTTGCGCGGCGACATGTAGACGTCGTTGTGGCGTCCGAGGTAGCAGGAGTCGTGGTAGACGATCCGCTCCTCCAGCTTGGCCTCCGACAGGTCGAGCTTGCCCTGGTCGATCAGCCACTCCAGGAACTGGCTGTGGTGGACCACCTCGTAGTGGCCGCCGAGCTGGGGGTACTCGTTCATGAGGGTGTTGAAGCAGTGGGGGCACTGCGTGATGATCTTCTTCACGCCCATGCCGTCGAGGGTCTCGATGTTCTGCATGGCGAGCATCTGGAAGATGTACTCGTTGCCCGAGCGGCGGGCCGGGTCGCCGGTGCAGTTCTCGGCCGGGCCGAGCACGGCGAAGTCGATCTCCGCCCGCTGGAGCAGCTTGGCCATCGCCTGGGTGACCTTCTGGTTCTTGTCGTCGAAGGACCCGGCGCAGCCGACCCAGTAGAGGTACTCGTGACCCAGGTCGCCGGTGCCGTCGACGATCGGGACGTTCCCCAGCTTCTCGGTCCACTTGGCCCGCTCGGTCTGGCTCATGCCCCAGGGGTTGCCCTGGTTCTCCATGCCCATGTAGGCCGAGCCCAGCTCGGTCGGGAAGTTGGACTCCATCAGCGACAGGTAGCGCCGCATGTCGAGGATCTTGTCGAGGATCTCGATGTT
>JAAZBK010000255.1 GCA_012513855.1 Acidimicrobiales bacterium | reverse complement strand
GCCACCGGGGCGGTCAAGGTGGCGGTGCGGGTGGTGGGCAGCCTCGTGCGCCGTCCCCCCGAGACCGACGGCACCATCGACGCCGTCCGGGAGGCCATCCGAGCCCAGTCGCTCCTCTCGCTCGCGCCGGTGGAGGCGATCGTGGCGCGAGAGCTGAACGCCGAGCGGATCCTCGAGTCGGGCATCGCGCTCCGGGTCGGCACGGTCTCGCTCGAGGCCGGGCAGCTTCGCTACATCACCGAGACCGGCGAGCTGCGCGATCGCCACGACCAGCCCATCGGACAGCCGAACGTGGATCTGGCCCGAGGTGTGGTGGCCTCGGCATCGATCCCCATGGCCTTCCCACCGGTGGAGCTGAACGGCGAGCACTACGTCGACGGCGGGGCCCGCGAGATCCTCCCCCTGGAGATCCTGGTCACGCAGATGGGCGTCGAGCGGGTCATCGCGATCTCCGCCAGCTCGGCCACCATCAAGCCGGCCGAGTCGTTCGCCGAGCGCAACATGATCGACATCCTGAGGCGGGTGAGCGCGGAGATCGGCCCCAACGAGACCCTCCGCAAGGAGCTGAACCCGCCTGGGGGCTGGGATCCCCACGTCCGCCTCGTGGTGCCGGAGTTCGACGTCCACGACTCCATGACCATCGATCCGGCCCTGATCGCCATCTCCCTGGACCACGGGTACATGCGGGCGGCCGACGCGATCCTGGCGCTCGGCGAGGAAGCCTCAGAGCTCACCGAGCAGATCACCCGACGACGGATCGCGCTGCGCCTACTGGCCGGACCGGTGCCGACCTTCCTCGACACGGCACTCGGCCGCGACCGCCGCGACCGCCTGGACGGCAGACCTACGGCCGACGAGGACACGATCGAGGTCGAGGTCATCGAAGGCGGGACCGACGCCGTCGCCG
The DNA here is from genome assembly GCA_012513855.1 of Acidimicrobiales bacterium. Lineage (GTDB taxonomy): Bacteria > Actinomycetota > Acidimicrobiia > Acidimicrobiales > Iamiaceae > Aquihabitans. The sequence goes on along the minus strand of JAAZBK010000255.1, from coordinate 4,773 downwards.
AGGCCGGTTCCGCTGACCCCGCCGACCCCGCCGACCCTGCCGATCCCGCCGACCCCGGCTCCACGGACCGGGACACCTCGCAGGTGGCCGCCGCGGAGAGAGCCGAGGCGGATCGACCCGACGGTGCCGGCGACGCGGACGACTTCGAATCCGCCCTCGAGGAGGTCGAGAGCGTGGTGAAGGCCGAGTTGGAGAGCGTCGTGAAGTCGGCCCGATCCCGCACCGCCACCACGGTGGCGAAGTTGGTCAAGGTCATCGCCCGCGACCACGACGACGACCAGGAGGACGAGGATCACACCGTTCGGGTCGAGGTGGGCGTGTCCGACGACGACGGCGCCGACGTCGCCGTCCACCAGGTCGACGGCTCCGTCGAGGTGCTGATCGCCCCCAAGGCCCGGCCCGCTCGAAGTGGTGACGGCTCCGACGAGCAGCGAGGCGACGCCTCTGGGCGCGGCGACGATGAGACACCGCTCCCCGACCTCGACGCCGACCAACTCGACGACGCCGAAGCCGAGGAGGCGCGGCGAGCCGAGGTTCGGGCGGTGACCGCCGAGCTCCGATCGTTGGTCCGCCAGCGCCACGACCTCGGCCTGCCCATGCCGCAGACCCTCACGGCCTGGCTGCTCAGGGAGCCTGGCGACGGGTCCACGGCCGAACAGCTCCACCCGGTCGGAGGCTCATCGCTCGGTGGCGTCTGATCCCCGGGTCGGGAGCTGGGCCCAGCCTCGGGCGGGCAGCCTCGGGCGGGCAGCGTCAGGCGGGACGAACGGTGCGGGCCACCGCTCCGACCAGGTCGGCGTCGACCATCTCGGCGGCCACCTTCACCGCGTTGACGATGGCCGTGGCCGACGAGGAGCCGTGGCTGATGATGCACGGGCCGTTGAGGCCCAGGAGCATGGCGCCGCCGGTGTTGTCGGGATCCAACTGGCCGTAGAGCGGCAATAGGGCCGGCACCAACACGTTGCCAGCCTCACGGGTTGCGTCGTTCGTCTCGAAGGTGGCGAGGATGGCCTTGACCAGGGCCTTCATGCCGCCCTCGAGGGTCTTGAGCACGACGTTGCCGGTGAACCCGTCGGTGACCACCACGTCGACGTCGGGCGACATGATGTCGCGGCCCTCGACGTTGCCGATGAAGGTGGCTCCACAGTTCTCGGCCCACGACCCCTCCGCCAGCAGGGCGTGGGTCTCCTTGACCAGGGGCGTGCCCTTGGTGGGTTCCTCGCCGATCGAGAGCAGCCCCACCTTGGGCGACGCGATTCCGTAGCGGTTGGTGGCGTAAACGCTGCCCATCTGGGCGAACTGCACCAGCCACTCGGGAGTGCACTCGGCGTTGGCACCGGCGTCGAGCAGGACGGTGGGCACCTCGGCGCCCGGGCACGGTATGGGTGTGGCGATGGCCGGCCGGCCCACGCCGGGCAGGCGCTTCATCCGCAGCAGGGCCGAGGCCATGGTGGCTCCGGTGTTGCCCGCCGAGACCATGGCGCAGGCCTTGCCGTCGCGGACCGCCTCGGCCGCACGGACCAGAGACGAGTCCTTCATGGTGCGGACGCTCTTGCCCGGGTCGGCGTCCATGGCGATCACCTCGGACGCCGGGATCACCTCCAGCCCGCCCACGTCGCCCAGTTCGTCGGGACGGCCCACGAGCACCACGTCGACGCCCAGTTCGTCGCGCGCACGCAGAGCCCCGGCGACGATCTCGCCGGGTGCGTTGTCTCCCCCCATGGCATCGACGGCCACGGGAAGGCGGGCTGGGTTGGTCACGATCGGTGCGACCGGTCCTGGTCAGCGCGGTCGGTCGACCGGCTCAGTCGACGTCGATGGCCTGACGGCCGTGGTACCAGCCGCAACCGCCGCACACCACGTGGGGCAGCTTGGCTGCGCCGCAGCGCGGGCAGAGGCTGCGCGAGGGGGCGTTGAGCGTCCAGGCCGAAGCGCGGCGGCTACGGCTCTTGGACTTGGAGGTCTTCTTCTTCGGAACAGCCATCGTCGTGGTCCTGGGAGTGGTTCGGTGAGCGCGGCAGTGCGCCGGGCGCGAGGGGTAGATGTTAGTGAGCGGGCGGTCCGGTCGCTAAGTCGACCGACCTCTCCCCCGGTCAGCCCTCGTCGAGATCGAGTCCGTCGAGGGCGGCCCACCGGGGGTCGCGGGGTGGTTCGGCGTCGTCCCCCTCGCCCAGGTCGGCGTCGTCTGAGACCACGGTGGTCGGGTAGAGGCCGGGCGCGGGACCGGCGCAATCGTCGCTGCAGAGCGGAGCGAGGGGCAACGCCAGGAGGGCCGTGTCGTGCAGCAGCGGACCGACGTCGATGTGATCCTGCTCGAGCGGCCAGGTCTCGCCCTCCACCGGATCGGTCTCGTAGATCTCGCGCACCTCGACCTCGGCCACGCCGGTCACGTCGTTCAGGCAGCGACGGCAGGCGCCAGTCCACGGCACGGCGACCGTTCCGGTGAGGACGACGCCCTCCGAGATCGACTCCACCTCGCCGGTGAGCACGATCTCGCTGCCGTCGGGGACCCGAACGTCGGACAGCCCCATTCCCACGACCTCGATCGACGGGGTGACCGCCAGCCGCGACCCGAGGTGGCGGCGGATCTCGGTGACCGACACCAACTCGCGTGGCGGGTGCCCCTCGGCACCTCCGGTCACGACGGGTCCTGGTCGAAGAAGGCGTTCTCGGTGTCGAGCTCGTCCATCGGCGGCATCGGCACGTTGGTGGCCTGCAGCTTCTCCCGTCCGGCGCTGACCCAGTTGAGGGTTCGCTCCAGCACGATCTCGAAGGCGGCGAGGCGCTGATCGCAGTAGTCCTCGCACTCCAACCGCAGCCGGCGGGCTTCGGCGTCGGCCCGGTCGACGATGTGGCGGGCCCGCTGCTCAGCCGCCTTCACGACCTCGGTCCGTTGGACCATCTGCTCGGCGCGCGCCCGCGCGGCGTCGAGCAGCTCCTCGCCGTCGACGCGCATCTTGGCCAGGTACTCCTCGCGCTGCTTGCGCAGCCAGCGGGCGTCGCGCAGCTCGGTGGGAAGGGACTCGATGGCCTCCTGGAGGAGCTCCATCACCTCTTCCTTGTTGTTGATCTTGGCCGAGGCCGACAACGGGATGGGGCGGGCGGCATCGACCAGCTCCAGCACCCGGTGCAGCAGCACCTCGGTATCGGGCTTGCCCCGTCCGCGCATCAACCCGGCGCGGGCCGGCGGCGGTGGGGCAGCGTCGAAGTCGTCTTCCTCGTGCTCCTCTGCCTCCACGTCGTACAGGTCATCGCTCACGACGACGCACCTCCTTCGGGAAAGCGTTCGGCCAGCTTCGCGGCCACGGGCGGAGGCACCATCGACGCGACGTCGCCGCCGAAGCGGGCGATCTCGCGGATGAGCTTCGAGGCCACGAACGAGTGGGTGGTGGCCGAGGGCAGGAACACGGTGTGAACCCCCGAGATGGCCAGGTTCATCTGCGCCTGCTGCAGTTCGGACTCGAAGTCGGACACGGCTCGCAGACCCTTCACGATGAAGTCGGCACCGACCTCGCGCGCCAGGTCGACCACCAGGCTCCCGAAGCTGGTGACCGACACGTTGGGCAGGTGGGCGACCGAGTCGGTGATCATCGCCTTCCGCTCGGCGAGGTCGAACAGGCCTGCGCTCTTCTGCGGGTTCGTTATGGCAGCCACGACGACCTCGTCGAACAGCCCGGATGCGACCTCGATCAGCTCGACGTGTCCGGTGTGGATCGGATCGAACGATCCGGGATATAGCACTCGGGTCACGAGCTGGCTCCAGAGGGAATGGCGAACGTCACCACCGTACCGCCGTACCGCTTGACTCTGATGACATCGAGCGACGGCGGCGGCTCGATCTCGCGGTCGGACTCGACCACCAGCACGGCGTCTTCCCGAAGCGCCTCCGCCGTGGCGGCGAGCAGCAGATCCCACCCGTCGAACCGGTACGGCGGATCGAGCAGCACCAGGTCCCACTCCCCGCCCCGCGCCACTTCGACAGCACCATCTCTGCCCACGACGGTGGCCCGACCGGACATCCCGGTCGATGCCAGGTTGACCTCCAGGACCGCCCTGGCAACCGCGCTCGTCTCGGAGAACACCACGTGGTCCGCACCGCGGGAGAGCGCCTCGATCCCCAGCGCACCGCTGCCGGCGAAGGCATCGAGCACCCGGGCCCCCTCCACCGCACCCATGCTCTCCAGCGAGTTGAACACGGCCTGGCGCACCCGATCAGAGGTCGGCCGGGTGGAGTCACCGGGGGGCGCGTCGAGGCGAAGGCCCCTCGCCTCCCCTGCCACCACGCGCAAAGACCCTCTCGACGGAGCTCTCGAGGGAGTGCGCGACGAGCGGCGGTTCGTGCGATCGGCCGAACCGCGACCGGGACGGCTCACGCCACGCCGTCCCGATCGATCCCGAGGTTCGCAGCCGACGCGTCCGCTGTCATCCGCTCGCTCTCGGCCCACAACCGCCCGGCCGCGGCGACGTCGCGAGCAGCGCGCGACGGTCGCCAACGGCGACCGTGGGAGAAGTAGCCACCGGTGACGCCGTCGACGGTCGGGTCGGTGGACGATGCGAGCAGCACAGGGGTCCTCGCCCCGGATGCGGGCGTGGCCAGGAACGGACGGGCGATCCCGGCCATGAGCCCGCCCAGGAAGCGCGTGTCGCCGTCGCCACCGAAGCGGCTGCTGATCGTCCCCGGGTGCAGGCAGTTGACCGTCACGCCGGACCCGTCCAGCCGGCGGCTCAGCTCCAAGGCGTGCATGGCGTTGGCCAGCTTCGAACGCCCGTAGG
>JAAZBK010000254.1 GCA_012513855.1 Acidimicrobiales bacterium | reverse complement strand
GCCGACGTCGCCATCGCCAACCCGAGGTGGCTCGAAGCCTCCGACGACTGACGCGGATCGGGGCCACCGATCCGCCGATCAGCCGCGGTCGTTGACGATCGCGGCCATCTGGGTGCGCGACTGGACGCCGAGCTTGGCGTAGATGCTCGACAGGTGGTGCTCCACCGTCTTGACGCTGAGGACCAGCTCCGCGGCCACCTGCTGGTTCGAGCTGCCGTCGGCGACCAGCCGGCTGACCATCCGCTCACGGGGCGTGAGGGCGTTCAGAACGTCATGGCGGGGCTCCTCGAGCGCGTCCTCGTCGTCGGTCAGCTCCCTGACGCAGCGCTCGTGCCATCCTCTGGCCCCGATCTCGCCGAAACGCTCGCCGGCCGCCTCCAGGAGCTCCCTGCCCCGGGCCCGATCACCGCTGCGACGGTGGAAGCGTCCGGCCGCCAGCTCCAGCTGCGCCCTGTCCAACGGCCGGGCCAGACGGGGTTCGATGGCCAGACCGGACTCGTAAGCCTCTGCCGCATCGTCACCGTCGCCCTCGGCCGCCGCCACCGCGGCACGGGCCCGGAGCACCCCGGTGGCAACCCGAGCGTCGTCGACCTCCTTGGTGTCGCGCACCAGATCGGTGAGCACCTCCCGTGCGTCACGGAGCCGATCGACGTCGACGAGGCCCTCGACGTAGGTGGCGCGCCACGAGTTGATGCCCTCGGGCACCCGGTCGAGCCCACCGGCGAGCATCCTGTCCCCGGCAGCCACCACGGCCGCCGGGTCGTCTGCAGCCTCTGCGATCCTGAGCCATGCCGCTTCGGACCACATGACCGCCGGTGCCTCACCCGTCAGCCGCCCGTAGGTCGACGCCTGTTCCGCGTGGTGCCGAGCCTGTTCGAGGTCGCCCAGGGCGGTGTGCGCGTAGGCGGCGATGCTGTGCGGCAGCGGCATCAACCACACCGCCTCGCTGTGTTCCACCAGTTCGATCGCCAGGTCGGCCAGGTCGGCGGCCTCGGTCAGGAGCCCCTCGCGATAGCGAGCGTCGGCGAGGTGCGACCTCACGGTCAGCTCCTCCAGCAGTGAATGCGTGAAGGGCCCGGTGAGCACGGACCGGAGATCGTGACGGGCCGCCTCGACCCGGTTCGACCAGAGGTTGGCCAGACCCCTACCGAGCCGGGCATCCGCATCCACCTCGCCGAGGCCCTCGGCTTCGATCCTCTCGGTGGCCGCGTCGAAGGCTCCGTCGATGTCGCCCCTCAGGGCCAGGCCGTGGCAGAGCATGGTCATCGCCAGGTGATCGGTGCCGGTGGCGATCAGCCGCTCTGACCACTCCACCACCGCGTCGGGGTCGAGGCGGCTCACTCCGATGATCGCCATGGCCTCGGCCACGCGCGCCCACAACGCGGAATGACGGACGTCCTCCTCGCTGCGTTCCGCCCAGGCTCGTTCCAGCAGCACTGCGGCTTCTTCGAAGCGTCCCTCCGTGATGCGCGCGCGGCCGAGGATCGCCTCCTGGAGAGGGCTGGGAGGCAGCGCCTCGATCGCACCGATCCAAGGCGTCAGCGGTCTCCCCATGGAGAGCAGGTGGTCGGCCCCGAGGAGGGTGCGCAGCACACGGTCCTCGCCGGTCGAGTGCTGACCAGCCAGGAAGCACCATTGGGCCGCCTGCGCCCGGTCGCCCTGCGCGGCCTCACGCTCGGCCTGGGCCATCAGATCGCTGGCAAGGTGCTCGTCGGGCGATGAGGCCACGGCCACCCTGTGCCGCAACGACTCGGCCCCAGCGGTCCTGACCGCGGCCAGTCGATGGAGTTCGTTTCGGCGGGGGACGGAGATCGCGCCGAGCACCGCCGACCGGAGCAGCTGGTGCTGGAACTCGACTCGGCCCCAGGATGGGCTCGGTCGCACCAGACCCAGGTCGAGCAGCTCCTGGATCTCCTCGTCCGGATCGTCGACGCTCGCGACTGCGGCGGCGTCGGCCACTGCCACCGGTTCGTCGAGCAGTGCGAGGGCATCCAGCAGAGCCCGGGCCCGGGGAGAACACCTGACCAACCGGTCGACGACCAGCGCTGGCAGCGAGGGAACCGCCAGCTGGAGGTCGGCCATCGACTCGAGATCGTTGGTGGAGGCCTGCTCCAGCAGGATCCTGGTGTGCAGCGGGTGTCCCCCGGTGTGCTCTCTGATCTTCGCTGCTGTCTCCCCAGCGAGATCCCGGCCCATGGCGGCGGACAGCTCGGCCACGTCATCTCGGCCGAAACCGCCCAGTTCGATGAGGCCCGTGCTGGTCTCGATCACCCGCATCAGGCCCACCGGCACCGTTGCCACACCTTCGGGACGGGTGGCCAGGATCAGCGCGAAGCGGTCGGTGGCCATTCGACGGACGGCGAAGGTGAGCGCCTGCAGCGAGGCCTCGTCGACCTGCTGGACGTCATCGACCACCACGACGATCGGACGACCGTCGGCGGCCTCGTCGAAGCGCTGCAGCAGCCAGGTGCCGACGTCGGCCGGCGCGCTGTCGCGCAGCGGAGAGGATCCAGAACCGGGCAGCCGGCGAGCCAGTTGGTCGACGACGCCGTAGGTCACCTCGGCTTCTAGCTCGTCACCGCCCGCCGTCAGCACGAGCAGGTCGGCCGACGACCGGAGGTCCCGCACGACCTGCTCCAGCAGCGACGTCTTGCCGATGCCCGGCGGCCCCACGATCAGCACCGCAGCCGCGGGATCGTGGACGTCCCACCTGCTGAGCGCTCGGTTCAGTCGATCTCGAATCTCCTGTCGCCCCACGAACGGTGGGTGTGGGGGGGAACCAGCTCCGCGCTCCAGCGCTTCCAACTCGACCTCGTCACGTCATCGATCGTCGTCGGTGCGGCCACGCGACCGGCTTCCGACCTGCTCGAGTCGCTGGCACTCGCCCCCACGGCGACCAACTCAGATGCTACGCCACGCAACCAACCCTGGTGATGCAGAGGTTCGAGCGGTAGCGACGGCGGTGCTCGACGGGTCTCGGGCCCGTCATCGCCTGACGATGGCGAGACGGCGGCCGGCACCGGTCATCAGCACGCCGAGGCCGAGGGTTCCTGCTCCCAGGAGCCAGAGCACCCGCTGGTCGGTGCCGGTCCTCGGCAGGGCACCGTCGTCGCTCACCGGCCTGATCGCACCCTGGGTGTCCTCGAGGCCCTGAACCTGACCGTTCTGGTCGTTCACCTCGGTGCTGCCCGGGCCTCCGGAGTCGTTCGAGCCGGCGGGGTCGACCTGAGTCGGTTCGGTGGGGTCCACCGGATCGGTGGGTTCAGGCGTGAGCGACGTGGTCGTCTGCCCCTGCTCTCCTCCGGGATCCACCGGGTCGACCGGATCAGCGGGTTCGGCAGGGCCCACGTCCGGTCGGGTCACGGGAACCGAGATGCCCCCCGGAACGCTGGTGGTCGACGACGGACTTGTCGTGGTGGACGAGACCGGCGGTGCCGTGGTTGAAGTGGTGGTCGTCGTCGATGTGGGCGAAGTGGTCGTGGTCGAAGTGGTGGACGTCGTCGACGTGGGCGAAGTGGTCGTGGTGGTCGGCGCGCTGGTCGTCGTGGTCGTCGGCGCGGTCGTCGTGGTGGTCGGGGCAGTGGTCGTCGTGGTCGTCGTGGTCGACGTCGTCGTGGTCGTCGGCGCCGTCGTCGTGGTGGACGAGGTCGTCGTAGTCGGCGCAGTGGTGGTGGTGGTCGTCGGTGCAGTCGTTGTGGTGGTGGACGAGGTCGTCGTGGTCGGCGCCGTCGTCGTCGTGGTCGTCGGTGCAGTGGTCGTCGTGGTGGAGGAGGTCGTCGTGGTCGGCGCCGTCGTCGTCGTGGTCGGCGCCGTCGTCGTCGTCGTGGTCGTCGGTGCAGTGGTCGTCGTGGTGCTCGAAGTCGAGGTGGTCGTGGTGGTGGTGGGGTTCGCGTACACGGTCATCGGCGCACGCAGGTTCAGCGTCGGACTGGAGGTTCCGTCCGCCACCTCGATCCGGGCCACGAAGTCGGCGTTGGTCATCGGCTGGGTCGACACCACGGGGAAGTGGAACTCGAAGCTCGCACCGTTCGGAACCGGCCAGAACGGGGCGTACGGGTTGTCCAGATCGGTGGCGAAGTACTGATAGCGACCAGCCGAGTTGAGATCGATCTGTTGCTGGCACTGGGCCGTCGACATGGCGGTGCCCCGATACCAGCACCGGATCGGATCGGTGCCGCTGACGGCAGGCGTAACGCCAGCGGGGAGCGAGAACTGGACGTCGAAGATCTGGCTGGCGCACGGCAACGGCGCCAAGCCCTGGACGTAGACCATCGCGTAGAAGACCTGTCCGACCATCGGCTGCTGCGTGGCCGTGTCGAGGATCACCCCCGAGTACATGCCGAGGCCCTGGACGTAGTTCATGTTCGTGCAGTCCAGGACCGTCGTGTACTGGATGCCGCTCGTCTGCCACGTCTCGGCGGCGCCCACGCCGACCGGTCGCGCCACCACGAAGGTGAGCGAGAGGAGCACCGTGACGATGATCCCGACCGCTGACCGGCGGCGACGAAGGGACTGACCGGGACGGGAGAGACGCATCCTCGCAACGTAGGAATCGGTCCCTCGGCCCACAATCGGGGAAATCCCCTAGGGGTCCTTCACCGGTGCCGGGGGTCAGCACCGGCGGCGAGCTCGCAGGACCACGTCTTCCACGTGCGGCGTCGAGTGACCATCCGGTCGCGGTCGGGTCTCGTGCACCTCCACCTCCCACTCGGGCGACCCGGCGAGACGGGCCTCGAAGTCTTCGGGGGTGAAGTAGGCCTCGAAGTCGATCAACGGCTTGTGGTGGTGGCCGTCGTGTGCTCGCATCGCGGCCAGGTCGTGAGCGACCACGAGAAGGGTTCCGCCCGGTGCCACCGCGTCGATCAGGTTCTGCAGACCCCGGCCATCGGGGGACCGCGGGATGGGCAGGTACTGCGCCGACACCAGGTCGAACCCTCCCGGCTCGAAGGGCTCCACGCCATCCGCGTCGGCCTGGATGCACTCGATGGGCAGATCGCGCTGGGCGGCGAGCGCCGACACGTGGCTGAGCGCCTGAGATGACACGTCGCTCGCGGTGACCTTCCAACCCTGCTC
>JAAZBK010000032.1 GCA_012513855.1 Acidimicrobiales bacterium | reverse complement strand
GGGGAGCGTGGTCGGCGACGGCGACCACGGTGGTGACCTCGGGCTCGCCGCGGGTGAGGGTGCCGGTCTTGTCCATCACGACGGTGTCGATGCGGGCGGAGGTCTCCAGGGCGGTGGCGTTCTTGAATAGCACGCCGCGTTGTGCGCCGAGTCCGGTGCCGACCATGATGGCGGTGGGCGTGGCCAGGCCGAGCGCGTCGGGGCAGGTGATTACAACGACGGTGATGGCGAACAGGAGCGCGGTCTCGACCGAGGCGCCGATGGCCAGCCACACCACGAAGGTGGTGAGGCCTCCGACGATGGCGACCAAGACGAGCCAGAACGCGGCCCGGTCGGCGAGCCGTTGTCCTGGCGCCTTGGAGTTCTGTGCTTCCTGGACGAGCGCGACGATCTGGGCCAGGGCGGTGTCGGAGCCGACTTTGGTCGCCTCGACGCGTAGCGAGCCGGTGGTGTTGATGGAGGCTCCGATGACCGGCGAGCCAGGCTGTTTGGCCACCGGGAGGGATTCGCCGGTGACCATGGACTCGTCGACCTCGGACTCACCGACGATGACGGTGCCGTCGACGGGGATCTTGGAACCGGGACGGCTCAGGAGCACATCCGCGACGACGACCTCGTGGGTGGGGATCTCGACCTCGGCTCCGTCCCGGATGACGGTCGCCATGGGCGGGGCGAGGTCGAGGAGGTTGCGGATGGCGTCGTTGGCGCCGCCGCGGGCGCGCATCTCGAACCAGTGTCCGAGCAGGACGAACGCGGTCAGCACGACGGCCGCCTCGTAGAAGACCTCGCCGCCGCCGGTGAGGGTGACGTAGAGGCTGTACAGCCAGCCGGCGCTGATCGCGATCGCGACGAGCACCATCATGTCGAGTGTCCTGTTGCGCAGTGCCCGCACTGCGCCGTCGAAGAAGATCCACCCGGAGTAGAAGACGACCGGTACGGAAAGGATGAGGGCGACGATGTCGTCGCGTAGGCCGAACGGAGCGGGCAGGGTGAACCCGAACATGTCCCGCCCCATCGGGGAGTAGAGCATGATTGGCACCGCGAGGACGGCGGCGAGGATGAACCGGTTGCGCATGTCGCGGACCATGGCGTCCATCGACATGCCGGCGTGCCCGCCGTGTCCCATCGCGTCGTGCGGCGACATCACCGGTGTCTCGTGCTGCGTCAGATCGGCATCTGGTCGGTGGTCCCGCGTGGACGCAGGCGTGGGTGGGTGATGCGTGTGGCCGTCGGCAGAGACCGGCGGTGGCTGGATCTGCTCGGCGGGAACGCAGACGTGCGTGGGGGTGGACTGCCCGGCGCAGTGGTACCCGCACTCACGCACCCATCCCTGCAATGCGGTCACGTCTGTCTGGTTCGGGTCGAAGGTCACGGTCGCGGTCTGCGAGACCGCGTTGGCCTCGACCTGCAGCACCCCCGGCCGCTCGCCGAGCACCTTCTCGACTCCGCGCGCGGAGGTCGCCCAGTGCAGTCCGCCGACGTGCAGCACTGTCGTCTCGCCAGGGTGACTTGGAGAGGCCGCGGGACCGCGTCCGTGGTGGCCGTTCATCACGGCTCCAGCAGTGCCTGCATGGTGGCGATCTCGGCCTCCTGAGCCGCGATGATCTCCGCGGCGAGGGCCGCGACCTCCTCGTCCTCGGTGGTGGACTGGACGTCTCGGGCCATGGTGATGGCGCCCTCGTGGTGCTCGATCATCATGGTCAGCCACATCTGGTCGAACTCGGCGCCCTCCGCGGACGCCAAGGCGCCCATGTCACCCTGGCTCATCATCCCGGAGTCGTGGCCCATCCCGCCCGACGGCTCCTGCGGGGCGCCCCACGCGTCGAGCCACGCCCGCATGGTCTCGATCTCGGGATCCTGGGTGGCCTTGATGTCGACGGCCAGCTCGCGGACCTCCACCGACGAAGAAGCATCGGGGTCCAGCGCCATATCCGCCATGTCGACGGCCTGCTCGTGGTGCGGGATCATCATCTGCGCGAACATCACGTCATCCTCCCGCCCCGAGTCGGGCGCGGTCTCGCCGGACATGGACGTGGTCTCTTGGCTCTGGGAGTCCATGCTGTTCATGGGCTCGTCGGGGTCGGTGGAGCAGGCGGTCAGGATCGCGGCGGCGAGAAGCGCGGCCACAATGATGGCGATGCGTCGGGACAGGGTGGAGGGCACGGTGGGGCTCCTGGGTCGAGGGGTGAGGTACCAGCCTGGAAGGGGCGTGCGGACATCTGGTTAGGGGCGGGTTGAGATTCGATGAAGAGGTATGCGCTCGGCTCTCGGGGCCTGGTCGCGCCTTACTCGGCGAGGACCTGCAGGCTGGCGCCTTGGTCGGTGGTGGCGATGACGGTGCCGTCGACGACGGAGATAACCTCGACCACGCCGTTGGCGCCGCGCTCGGCGAAGAGGGTGGTGGCCTGGCCGATGCTCTGCGGGCCGAGGGTCCAGGTGCGGCCGCCGTCCTCGCTGAGCGCGAGACGCCCGGTCACGGTTGCGGCTACCGCGGTGTCCTGGTCTGCCCAGGTGACCAGGACGGCGGCCTCGGGCGGGGAGAGGGTCTCCCATGAGACCCCGTCGTCGTCGCTGCGGAGCAGCCCGGCCTGAGTTGTCGCCAGCAGCGTGCCTGTCTGCGGTGAGGCGGCCAGGGCG
>JAAZBK010000253.1 GCA_012513855.1 Acidimicrobiales bacterium | reverse complement strand
CATCCGATCGTGGTGTGCGATGCCCGGTACAAGGAGTCGGCGAAGTCGGTGGTGTTGGGGTTGTTCGATCTGTTGATCGCGTCGTTCCGTCGTCGGGGCAGCCGCTCGGTCGACCGCCGCTCCCTCTAGCCCGGAGCTCCGGTCTCGACCCGGCTCACCGCCGGCCCGCCGCCCAACCGGCCGGTGGGCCCACTCTCGCGCGCCCCGAGCGGTGATCGACGCCCCGCCGGCCAAATCTCACTGTGGGTGCTGACTAGTCCTTGCGGATCAGTTCTGGGCCGAGCGCTTCAGTTGTCGTCACGATGAGCCGAAAACTTCAACCATGGGTCCTGACCTGCTCGGGACCACTCGGCCACGGCCCGGCGAACACGCAGTTCTGAAGGTCATGGTCATCCTGGGACGAGGCTCGTCCCACCGAGACGATGTCTGGAGCAACCCGTGTTCGATTCCATGAGGATCCGATCCAAGCTGGCGATCGCCCTGCTCGTGCCCCTCGTCGCGTTGGCTGCTCTGGCTTGGGTGTCGATCGGTGCGGCCAACGAGTCGGCCGACGAGGCCGCGGAACGAGCGCAGATCACCACCGACCAGGTGGAGCTCGGTACCGCGACCATCGGCCCGGCCGGTGTGATCACCGCCATCCAGAACGAACGAAACCTGACGGTGGCCGAGGCTTCGGGCTTCGGCAGCATCATGGGCGAGGACCAGTCCATGGCCATCGCTCGCGAAGACACCGACCAGGCCCTGGCCGACTTCGAGCGGATCATCGGGGCCAGCGACGAGGCGGTGCGCACCGCGTACGAGCCGGCCTTCGAGGCCCTCGCCTCCCTGACCGCCATCCGCGAGTCGGTCGACAGCTACGTCCAGCCCGCTGACCAGAAGGCAGCAGGTGCAGCGCAGTCCGAGTTCTTCGACGGCTTCACCAAGATCCTCAACACGGTGTTCGACGTGAACTCCGGCATCGTCGTGGGCCTCGACGATCCCGAGCTCCGCGGTGGCGCCCACTTCGTCAACCAGATGGGGCGCGCCGAGGACCTCCAGGCCGTGCTCATGCGCTACGCCGCACTGCCGGTGATGACGGGGTACTCGAACCTGACCAACGACACCGTCTCCTTCGCCGAGGCCGGCCGCCTCCAGGGTCAGCTGCGCACCATCGAGAGGGACATCACCTCGTCGGGGCCGGTGGCATACCAGGAACTGGGCAAGGCCATGTTCGCCGACCCCCGGCTCGACACCACCACCGGAATCGTCGAGGTCGCCATGAGCGGTCAGGCCGTCGACGTCGCCCAGTTCGTGACCCCGGAGGCGATCGCCTGGTCCGACGTCTACGACGAGTACCGCAACACCGCCTCGGCCGAGCTGGCCGCCCACGCCGACGAGCTGATCACCGACGCCCGCGCCGAGCAGGACGACGCCGAGGGTCGTGCTCGACTCATCCTCATCGCCGCCATCGCCGCCATGGCTATCGGCCTCGCCATCGCCTTGGCCGCGGCCCGCTCGATCGCCCAGCCGCTCCGCCGCCTGGTCGGCGATGCCGAGAAGATGGCCGGCACCAACCTGCCCCACGCCGTGCAGTCGATCCTCGACGCTCCCCTGGGTGACGACGTCGTCATGCCGGAGCTGGAGCAGGTGTCGCCCGCCGGTGGCGCGGAGATCGCCGAGGTCGCGGCGGCGCTCAACACCGTGCAGGACAGCGCCGCCAACCTCGCCATCGAGCAGGCGGTGCTCCGCCGGAACATCTCGGACTCGTTCGTGAACCTCGGTCGGCGCAACCAGAACCTGCTCGGCCGCCAGCTCGACTCGATCACCGAGATGGAGCGCGAGGAGACCGATCCCGAGTCCCTCCAGAAGCTGTTCACCCTCGATCACCTGGCCACCCGCATGCGCCGGAACGCCGAGTCGCTGCTGCTGCTCGCCGGTCTGGAACCGCACCGCCAGTGGTCGGCGCCGGTGTCGCTCATCGACGTCATCCGCGGCGCGCTGGGCGAGGTCGAGCAGTACGCACGGGTGGAGATCGCCCGCTTCGACGACGCCGTGGTCAACGGCTCCACCGCCGCCGACCTCACCCACCTCGTGGCCGAGTTGCTCGAGAACGCGCTGACCTTCTCGCCGCCCGGGCACAACGTGAGGATCTCCGGAGCGGCCCGTGAGAAGGGCTACACGCTGGCCATCATCGACAACGGCATGGGCATGAAGCCCGAGGCCCTCGAGCAGGCAAACGTGCGCCTGTCGGGTGGAGAGTCGTTCACGGTGGCTCCCTCCCGCTACCTCGGCCACTACGTGGTCGGCATCCAGGCGGCCCGCCTGGGCACGCCGGTGGTCCTCCAGCACACCCCGACCGGTGGCGTGACGGCCATGATCGACATCACCGCCGCCCTGGCCACCGACCAGCCGGCCGTCGAGGAAGCCTCGGGCGAGGCCCTGAGCGCCGGTTCTCTCGTCGAGGGGCCCGATGCCGGTTCGGACGGAGCCACCGCTCCGATCGACGTGCCCGCCGACCAGCTCGGTGCTTCGGCCGTGCCCTTCGGCGACGACATCGAGGCGGAGTTCGCCGAGCTCCTGGCCGAGGACGAGACCGTCGCCAGGCCGGCGGCAGCTCCCGTGGCGGCTGCCCCCGTCGATCCGGACTCCATGGTCCGCGTCGACGGTCGCGCACCGTCATCGGCGAATGGATCCGCCAACGGATCGGGCGAAGGTCAGGCCTGGCCACCTGCCGAAGCCTCTCCGGCGGCCGTGCCGGAGCCCATCGCCTACGAGTCGACCGCGGCCGATGCTCCCGCCGGCGACACCACGCCGAGCGGATACCGCAAGCGGGTCCGTGGCACGCACACGCCGCGAACCGATGTGGTCCTGGCCCGTGGTGAGCAGGGCGGCCAGCCCACGGCGGATTCGGCCGACGAGGACTCCAGCGCCGACCGCATGCGTTCGATGCTGTCGGGTCTGAAGGCCGGCTCCGACCGGGCTCAGGCCGAGGTCGGACGATCGAAGAGCGACAACACGGAGGACCCGCGATGAGCGTCGGAGAAGATGCCCAGAAGTTCAACTGGCTGCTGAGCCACTTCGTCGAGACCACCAGCGGAGTGACCGATGCAGTGGCGGTGTCGTCTGATGGCCTGTTGATGGCCCAGTCGAACACGCTCGACGAGGCCGGTGCCCACCAGGTGGCGGCGATCATCTCGGGTTGCGTGAGCCTCGGCAACGGGGCCACCCGCTGCTTCGGGTTCGACGAGCTCAACCAGATCATCGTGGCGATGAAGGGCGGGTACCTGTTCGTATCGGCCATGGGAACCGCTGGTTGCCTCGGCGTGGTGGCCACCCCCAACTGCGACATCGGCAACGTCGGCTACCAGATGACGCTCCTCGTCGAGCGGGCCGGCGAGATGCTCACCCCCGAGCTCGTCGACGAGCTCAAGAACATGGTGATGGCCAGGTGATCGGCCGCCACGAATCCGGGAGCCTGTGATGTCCACCGTCGCATCTACTGCCAGTCCGTCTGGGAGCACGGGTACGCGTGGTCCGAAGTCGGCGAAGATCTTGATCGCTGGTGGGTTCGGGGTGGGCAAGACCACTCTGGTGGGGGCGTTGTCGGAGATTCCGCCGTTGACGACCGAGGCGGCGATGACCACTGCTG